>JAURDG010000183.1 GCA_030828025.1 Flavobacteriaceae bacterium
AGAAATATCGAAGGTTCCTCCACCAAGGTCATAGACAGCAATTTTTTTGTCCGATCCACCTTTGTCAAGGCCATACGCCAAGGCAGCAGCGGTTGGTTCGTTAATGATACGTTGCACTTTAAGTCCAGAAATTTCGCCAGCTTCTTTAGTAGCTTGACGCTGAGCGTCATTAAAGTAGGCTGGAACAGTGATGACCGCCTCGGAAACTGTCTGACCAAGATAGTCTTCAGCCGTTTTTTTCATTTTTTGCAAGACCATAGCAGAAAGTTCTTGCGCCGTATATAAACGACCATCAATATCAACACGAGGAGTGTCGTTGTCGCCTTTAACTACTTTATACGGTACACGTTCAATTTCTTTTTTAGATTCAGAAAACTTATTCCCCATAAATCGCTTGATGGACGAAATAGTTTTGGTTGGATTCGTTACCGCTTGTCTTTTTGCGGGGTCACCGACCTTAATCTCACCGCCTTCAACAAAAGCAATTACAGATGGAGTGGTGCGTTTTCCTTCAGCATTTGGAATAACTACTGGCTCGTTTCCTTCCATTACGGACACACACGAATTAGTTGTTCCCAAGTCAATACCAATAATTTTACTCATTTTATTTATTTTTTACACATATGACAATCTCTGTGCCATAGCAAATAACTGACAGGGTGTCAGGTAAGCACTGCATGTGCGCCCAAAAATGTATTTTTGAAAAAAAAATATATGTCAGCTGAACGCAAAGAGTACAAGCGCATTACCACCAACTCACTCATTGAGATGAAGCAAGATGGTGAAAAGATTTCCATGCTTACCGCATACGATTACTCCATGGCTAAAGCGGTTGATGCCGCCAATATCGACGTGATTTTGGTTGGTGATTCGGCATCAAATGTGATGTCTGGACACGAAACGACAGTTCCCATCACACTTGATCAGATGATTTACCATGCCACTGCTGTCATTCGAGCAGTCAAACGTGCTTTGGTTGTCGTAGATTTGCCCTTTGGCAGCTATCAATCTGATGCCAAAGAAGCCTTGCGGTCGGCCATTCGCATCATGAAAGAATCAGGCGCACATGCCGTAAAAATTGAAGGTGGCGAAGAGGTTAAAGGTTCGATGGAGCGTATTCTGAATGCTGGGATACCCGTGATGGGGCACCTCGGTTTGACACCGCAGTCGATTTATAAATTTGGCACCTATTCGGTTCGGGCTAGAGAAGTAGAAGAAGCGGAAAAACTACTTCAAGATGCGCAATTGCTTGAGCAGTTGGGTTGCTTCGCCTTAGTATTAGAAAAAATTCCAGCAACATTGGCAGCCCAAGTTGCCAAAACGGTTAATATTCCTGTGATTGGCATTGGTGCTGGAAACCAAGTAGATGGACAGGTGCTTGTTTTACATGATATGCTAGGACTAACAACGGAGTTTAGCCCACGATTTTTGCGTCGCTACATGAATTTATACGATCAAATGACGGATGCCATTGGGCGATATGTAACCGATGTAAAAGCCAACGATTTTCCAAACGAGAAAGAACAATACTAATTGCTTCCTGAAATTCTTTTTGAAGACAATCATCTTCTAGTCATCAACAAGCCGGCGGGCATGTTGGTTCAAGGAGACAAAACTGGCGACGGTTCGTTGCTTGACCTGCTCAAAGCATACATCAAAAAAAGAGACCAAAAAACTGGAAATGTGTATTTGGGCTTGGTGCACCGTTTAGACCGCCCAACAAGCGGCGTACTGGTTTTTGCCAAATCATCGAAAGCACTTCCAAGGCTGAACAAGCAATTTGCCGAGAAAACCACCCGAAAGGTGTATTGGGCGATGGTTTCTGGGAACATCGAAAAGCCTCAAGACACCCTAAAGCATTATTTGGTGCGCAAGCCCAAACAAAATAAATCATACGCCTTCCCCAGAGAGGTGCCAAACAGCAAATTCGCAGAGCTTAGCTATTCCACGCTCAAGAAAATGGATCGATATACCTTGCTTGAAGTAACATTAAAAACTGGACGGCATCATCAAATCAGGGCGCAGCTATGTGCCGAAGGTTTGATCATAAAAGGTGATTTAAAATACGGTGCATCCAGACCAAATAAAGACGGAAGTATTCACCTCCATGCGCGTTTGCTAACGATAGTCCACCCTACATTAAAAAAGGAAATGACCTTTACTGCACCCACGCCAGTTGATGCACTTTGGCATGGGGCAATGGAATAATAGTAGGTTTGCTATAAACCGTATGTTTAACACATATCATGCTTGTTTGCATCTTATTTTTTCATATATTGTTAGCGAAATACCCTCAAATCTGTGCTTCTGTAATGAAAAACCTACGGCTCATACCTGACACACATCGCCAGCAAAAAGTTATTCGAATTGCCTTTGCATTCGATAAAGAAGTTGTTGCATTGGTAAAGGCACAGAAAAGTGCTCGATGGAGTCAAAGTCTTCGGTCATGGTATTTCTATGAAAAAGAATTCCGGTTAAACCCTTTTTATCAAAAGCTAAAAGGTCATGTTTTTATAGATTATTCTCAACTAAAAGAACATCCCACCACAGTTACTTTTACCACTAAAAGGGTTACTTCCGAAAAGGCACAGAGTAAGCCTAGATTGCCGCAAGAATTTAAAGAACAACTGATTTTAAAACGTTATAGTCAAAATACCATAAAAACTTATTGTTCGTGCTTTTTGACATTCATGGCTCACTTTAAAGACCAGCCCATTAACAAAATTGTTAAAGAGGATATACAAGCATTTCTGTTGCATCTAATTCAACGGAAAAGGATAAGTCCTTCAACACAGAATCAGTATATCAATGCCATTAAGTTTTACTATGAGAAAGTGCTTAAACGACCTAAAATAGGAAATATAGTTAACCCTTTAGAGGCATACTATAACAACGGGGATGGTACAATATTTTCCAAAAATGGAAGTATTGAACCACTAAACGAAAGAGATAAAGAAAATAAACACCATAAAGGTGTATATACACAATAGTTAGCAAACATTTGAACTAAAAATAGATAATATAAAATAAGAATAGTGATTTGAAGAAAGTTGGTTTAATATCATTAATAATAAGTGTTAGTACTTTTATCTTGAAACTAACTGATGTATTTCCT
>JAURDG010000212.1 GCA_030828025.1 Flavobacteriaceae bacterium
AAGATATTCAGCAAGAAGACGGTTGGCTAAAGCTAGAAAACGCCCAAACGGTAACCATCAATGGGCTAGACGGCTATGCTAGCACTCGCTTAATCGAACGATACCCATACGCAAGGCCCAAAAAATTATGAATTTTATAGCGAAAAATTTAGAAGAATATGTAGCGAACCACTCCGAACAGGAACCAATATTGTTACAAGAACTCGCACGCGAAACACATCTAAAAGTATTACAACCACGCATGCTCAGTGGTGCCTACCAAGGTCGCTTGCTTGCTATGCTTTCAAAACTTATAGCACCAAAACAAGTTTTGGAAATCGGCACATTCACTGGATATTCTGCTTTGTGTTTGTCCGAAGGGCTACATGTAAATGGACACATCAATACTATCGACATAAACGAAGAACTAAGCGATATGCAGCAAAAATATTTTAAAGCTGCAGGCGTTGCCGATCAGATTACGCAACATCTCGGTAATGCTTCTGAACTGATTCCCAAGATTGAAGGGGATTTTGACTTGGTGTTTATTGATGCGGACAAAGAACAATATCCACTTTATTTTGATTTAATTGTCGATCGTGTTTCTTCAGGCGGTTTAATTATTGCTGATAATGTTTTGTGGTCAGGCAAAGTCTTGGAAGAAGCAGATGACGAAGCAACAAAGGCTCTAAAAATATTTAACAAAAAGGTGGCTGATGACCCGCGAGTAGAAACCCTACTACTTCCCGTTCGAGACGGATTGACGTTGTTGCGAAAACGCTAAAGTTTGCGACGTACCGTACCAGAAATTTCATTTATTTCCTTTTTAAGTTCGTCAACTTCTTTTTTTAGTGCTTTAGTGTCCATGCTTTGCAGGTCTGCGGATTTTTCAATTTCTTCACGAAAATCACGACTGGCAGATTTGATATTTCTTATCCCTTTGGCAGCCATACGTGCGATTTCTGGAATTCGATCGGCACCAAATACCAAAAGAACCACCAAAAAAATAAATATGATTTCGCCTCCACTAATAAAGAAAGTCATGCAGCAAATATAAGCTAAAGAAAACAGCCCACCTATCAGCAGGTTAGCGAATTATTTCTGCTTCTTCTTGAATTTTTCAAAGTCATTTTCTGGCAATACCTGTGGCCAACTGTTGTTGTCTGTGTTGATATCTGCAGTAGCATTATCCGGGTCAACAAGCACGCCCGTAATTTCTTTATCCGTAGCAATATACTTACTAATCGTATTATCATTCTTACGCCAAACTTGCGCTGGATAGGTAATGCGTTCAGTGGTTCCATCGCTATAGGAGTACGCCACAATTAACGGCATCGGAATACCTCCAGGCTTTTCAAACACCACCTCATAAAACTTCTTTGGCTCCTTTCGGTTTTTAAACTCATCAGGCGTTAAATTCTCTAAGCTGCTTTGAAAATAATACGAGAAATTGCGCATGCTATCGTCAAATTTCTTGATTTCTTTTACTTCTGTAACACCCATATCAACCACATCGGTTGTAAAAAACCAACCGCGCCAAAACCAATCCAAATCAAAGGCAGAAGCATCTTCCATAGTGCGGAAAAAATCCTCTGGAGTTGGGTGCTTAAACATCCAACGCTGAGCAAAAGTCTTAAAGGCATGATCAAACAAATCACGTCCCATTACGGTCTCGCGCAAAATATTTAATGCAGTTGCTGGTTTGCTGTAGGCATTTGGCCCAAGCTGATACACATTTTCGGGGTTCGACATAATGGGTGCGATAAAATCTTGATCACCCGACATATACGGAACTATGTTTTGTGGGTCTAAATCATCGGAAGGATACTGCTCAAGACCAGGAATTGCTTCTGGATGCGTTTCGCCAAAATCTTGTTCGGCGATAATCTGCACAAAGGAATTTAAACCTTCGTCCATCCAACCCCATTGCCGCTCGTCTGAATTGACAATCATCGGGAAAAAGTTGTGCCCAACCTCGTGAATGATGACACTAATCATACGAAATTTGGTCCGATCGCTAAAATTGCCCTTCTCGTCTGGACGACCAAAATTGAAACAAATCATAGGATATTCCATACCAACATCGTCGGCATGAACCGATACAGCTTTGTGATACGGGTAATCAAATGTCATTCGCGAATATGATTTGAGTGTACTGGCTACTGTTTTTGTTGACCATTGCTCCCAAAGTGGATTTCCCTCTTTGGGATAAACAGATACAGCCATGACATCCTTACCATTAACCGCTACGTTCATCATGTCCACAATAAATTTTCGAGAAGTGGCAAAAGCAAAATCACGCACATTTTTGGCCGTAAAATGCCAGGTTTTTGTACCAGTAGGTGTGCTTTTTTCATTGGCTTCGGCTTCTTCTTGGGTTACAATAAATACCGGTGCATCGTATGATTTTTTGGCTTGTGCAAAGCGTTCCATCATGGTTTTGGTATATACTTCTTTTCTATTTTCCAAAACACCTGTTGCTTCAACGATATGGTCGTCGGGAACAGTAATTTTAACATCATAATCACC
>JAURDG010000208.1 GCA_030828025.1 Flavobacteriaceae bacterium
CGCGAATTGCGAAATCAAGTGTGGACAAATTATTACTCTCGGGGTGATAATGATGACGAATACGACAACAAAGCCATTATCGCACAGATATTAAAATTACGTAAAGAGCGTGTTGCTCTTCTTGGTTATGCTAATTTTGCGGAATGGCGTTTGCAAAACAGAATGGCTAAAAATCCCGAAAATGCCTTAGCACTTATGGAAGCTGTTTGGCCTGCGGCCATTGCAAGAGTAGATGAAGAGGTAGCCGATATGAAAGCCATTGCCAACAGCATGGGTGATACGATCACCATTGAACCTTGGGACTACCGCTATTATGCTGAAAAAGTTCGTAAAGCAAAATACGATTTGGATTCGGACGAGGTAAAGCAATATTTGCAAATGGACAAACTTACCGATGCCATGCACTACGTGGCGGGTCGATTGTTTGGCTATGAATTTTCGCCTGTTCCAGAGGGTTCTGTCCCTGTTTTTCATGAAGATGTTAAGGTGTGGGAAGTTACCAACAAAGATACTGGTGAACACATTGGATTGTGGTATTTAGACCCTTATGCCCGAGAAGGTAAACGATCGGGAGCTTGGGCTACAACTTATAGAAGTTATTCTACTTTTGATGGAAAAACCAATGTGCTGGCGTCCAACAATTCCAATTTTGTAAAACCTGCACCCGGAGAAGCTTTGCTTATTTCTTGGGACGATGCCACAACCTTTTTTCACGAATTTGGTCATGCCTTACACTTTTTTGCGTCAAACGTTAAATATCCAACCTTAAACAGTGGTGTTCGAGACTATACAGAATTTCAATCGCAACTCCTAGAGCGTTGGTTGTCAACAGATGAGGTTATTGATCGTTTTCTAGTACATCAAAAAACAGGCGAGCCCATCCCTGATGTGCTTGTGGCGAAAATCAAAAAAGCAGCCACATTCAATCAAGGATTTGCAACAACGGAGTATTTAGCGTCTGCCCTTATGGATATGAAACTGCATTTGGCAGACCCAACCTATATTGATGTCGGAGCCTTTGAGCGCAAAACGTTGGCTGCGCTCAATATGCCAAAAGAATTACCAATGCGCCACCGCACACCGCATTTTGGACATGTGTTTTCGGGAGAAGGATATGCCACGGCATATTACGGGTATATGTGGGCAGATGTCCTCACTGCTGATGCTTCCGAAGCATTTAGAGAAGCCCCTGGCGGTTTTTATGACAAAGAAATGGCAGCCAAATTAGTCACTTATTTGTTTGCTCCTCGTAATTCCATCGACCCTGCAAAAGCATACCGAATGTTTAGAGGCCGCGATGCTTCTATCGATGCATTGATGCACACTCGCGATTTTCCAATACCCAATAACTAATTTTTTAAAAATGATCGATTTTACACACCAAAACCTGAAGGATTATTTCAACGCCAAAGACAAAGCAACTAATAACCCTGAAGCTTTTTGGGACAAAGTAGCCACTAATTTTGATTGGCACAAACCTTGGGACAAAGTACTTGAATACGATTTTCATAAACCAACTGTAAAATGGTTTTTGGGCGGTAAACTGAATATTACAGAAAATTGCCTCGATCGACACCTCAAAACACAACCCAATCAAACCGCTATCATTTTTGAACCCAATGACCCAAGCGAAATTGCAGAGCATATCACATATAAAGAATTGCACAGCAGAGTTTGCCAAGCAGCAAATATGCTCAAAAAAAATGGTGCCCAAAAAGGAGATAGAATTTGCATTTATATGCCAATGGTTCCCGAATTGGCAGTTGCAGTTTTGGCATGTGCTCGAATTGGAGCAATTCATTCTGTAGTTTTTGCTGGGTTTTCTGCCTCGGCGCTCGCTGCTAGAATTAACGATGCCGACTGTAAAATGCTTTTAACCGCTGACGGAGGGTATAGAGGCAGCAAAGTAACCCTATTAAAACCAATTGCTGACGATGCATTGACCCAATGTCCCTCTGTCACACATTGTATAGTACTCAAACGAACCGGACAAAATGTAGCTTGGAACGCAATCGATTTGTGGTGGCATGAAGAACTTGATAAGGTTTCTGATCATTGTCCTGCTGAAATTATGGATAGCGAAGACCCACTATTTATTTTATACACTTCGGGTTCTACCGGAAAACCAAAGGGAATGGTTCATTCCTGCGGGGGATATATGGTATATACCGCCTATTCGTTTCAAAATGTTTTTCAATACCAAAAAGGCGATGTGTATTGGTGCACCGCTGATATTGGATGGATTACAGGGCATTCATACATTGTATACGGTCCATTAGCTGTTGGAGCAACAACCCTCATGTTTGAAGGTGTTCCTTCCTACCCTGAACACGATCGCTTTTGGGAAGTCTGTGCCAAACACAAAGTGAACCAGTTTTACACCGCGCCAACTGCCATTAGGGCGCTGCAAAAACATCCCTCTGAATTGGTGTACAAACACGATCTATCCTCCTTGAAAGTATTGGGCTCTGTTGGGGAACCTATCAATGAGGAAGCATGGCATTGGTATGATGAACATGTTGGAAAGAAAAAATGTCCTATTGTAGATACCTGGTGGCAAACAGAAACAGGAGGCATCTTAATTACGTCATTGGCCG
>JAURDG010000210.1 GCA_030828025.1 Flavobacteriaceae bacterium
CATGAATTTAGGTCATGTTTTTTATTGGGGCGGCAATAGTCAAAGAACAAACCGCCAATCCCGCGTGCTTCATCCCGATGATGATTCCAGAAGTATTGGTCACATTTCTTCTTGTAATTTGTATAAAAGTCAGCATCGTGCGCGTCACAAACGGTTTTGCATACGCTATGAAAATGCACCGCATCTTCTTCAAACAAATAATAAGGCGTAAGGTCTAATCCGCCGCCAAACCACTGGTCAACAACGTTTTTGTTGTTGTCATATAATTCGAAATACCGAAAATTGGCGTGTACGGTTGGCACCATGGGGTTTTTTGGATGAATAACCAAGCTAATGCCACAGGCAAAAAAATCACTGTGGTTTACTTGGAGTTGTTGTTGCATGGACGTCGGGAGTGTCCCAAAAACTTCGGAAATATTCACGCCTCCTTTTTCAAAAACAGCACCATTTTCGATGACACGTGTTCTGCCACCACCACCGCCAAGACGTTGCCACGAATCTTCCTTAAAATCCGCCAGGCCGTCTTCTTTGGCCAAGTCTTGCGTGATCTTGTCTTGCAAGTTTTTGATATAGGTGATAAATTGTGCTTTCATGGCTGTAAGATGTGGATTTAATAGGATTTTATCGCATTTACAAAGGCTTTGGCGTGGTCCACAGGGACGTTGGGCAAGATGCCGTGTCCAAGGTTGGCGATATAATGCTGCACACCAAAATCATCGACCATTTTTCGTGCAAGTCGCTCTATTTCTGGAATAGGTGACAGCAAGCGTGCAGGGTCAAAATTTCCTTGTAGTGTTAGCTGACCGCCACTAAGGTAACGGGCGTTTCGTGCAGAACACGTCCAATCAATGCCTAAGGCATGTGCTCCAGAACGTGCCATGACAGGTAGGGCATACCAACAGCCTTTGGCAAAGACGATTACTTTTGTTTCGTTTTTTAGGGCATCAATAATCTGTTGCATGTATTTCCACGAGAAGGTTTGGTAGTCATCTTCGCCCAACATACCGCCCCACGAATCAAACAACTGTACCACATCAACACCAGCAGCAACCTTTTCTTTTAGGTAAGCAATGGTGGTATCGGTTATTTTTTGCAACAATTGATGCGCAGCTTCAGGCTGTGCAAAACAAAATGATTTGGCAAGGTCAAAACTTTTAGATCCCTGCCCTTGTACGGCATAGCACAAAATCGTCCATGGCGAACCAGCAAAACCAATCAAGGGCACCCGATTATCGAGCACTTTTTTGGTTTGCCTGATAGCGTCAAACACATAGTGAAGACGATCTTGTACGTCTGGCACGACAATATCGGTAACAGCAGCAGCAGAACGCACCGGATTGGGCAGCCAAGGACCCACACCATCTTTCATTTCTACCGTGATGTCCATTGCTTGCGGTACCACTAAAATATCAGAAAACAATATCGCAGCATCTGTCCCGATTTGGTCAATGGGCATGACCGTTATTTCTGTGGCAAGCTCTGGCGTTTGACAGCGAGTAAAAAAGTCATACTTGGCTTTTAACTTCATAAAATCGGGCAAATAGCGCCCAGCTTGACGCATCATCCATACAGGTGGTCTAGACAAGGGTTCACCGTTTAAAGCACGAAGCAATAAGTCGTTTTTAAGCATATTGTTTTGTTTTAAAATAATGAATAGCCTTTGCTACCACCAAATCGGTGCGCGGTTGGTTTACCACGTGAATTTCTTTCGGATGTTGACGAAAAGCATTTGCTGTGGAGTTGCCAATACAAAAGCAAATACTGGCGCTGATATCGTTTTGCTGTTCATAGCTTTCTACGGCACTTGGGCTGAAGAACAACAAGCCATCTGCAGGTGATTCAAAGCGTTTTTCTACCAAACGGGTGTGGTAAACAATGGTTTCGGAAAAAATCCGCTTCCATTCCGTCATTTTTGTTGCCAAAAGCGGCAGTCTTTTGTTTCCGCATAAATGCAAAAAAGAAGCGTTTTTAGGCAAATTTTGAATAAAATCGACCAATTCTGCATGATTACTCTGGCCCGTGAAGGGTGGCGTCTGCACCATATCCAGAAGTCGTCCCATGGCATCAATGGTTGTAAAGTTTGGATAGCCGATCCGACGCGCTAATTCCTGAGCGGGCAGTAACGCGTCATCGATTGACAGGTCTAAGGCCTCGAGAATGGCGCCCGCAAATCCGTTGGCCAAAAGATAATTACCGGTAAAGCTAAAATGCACATGCTCCAGTAACAGATTCCAACCGGGCTGCCGTGGTTGGCTGATCCGTTTGAAAGTCATTTCACTGTCGACAAAGCTGAACGCAGTATCGCTGAAACGCTCAGCAACCCGCCGAATGCGCGCATTAATTTGCGTGTCCGCACGAAACCGCAGGGTGTCTAAGTCAAGTGCTAGCTGAAAGTGTTCCGCAGAATCGTCGTTTTGACCCAGTTTTTCATAGGCAATGCCGAGCTGATAGTGGATATCGGCATAATTCGGAGCAATGGCCTTCGCGGTGTTGAGGGCATTAATGGCATCCTGAAAGCGTTGCTC
>JAURDG010000151.1 GCA_030828025.1 Flavobacteriaceae bacterium
GTGTAGGGTTCTAAATCGGGTTTGTGGTTTGGGTTGGCCTTAAACACTTCATTCTCACGTGCCAACACTTGCAGTCCCATATAGGCTGCGCCCAAATCGCCTGTAACCACCAAAAGCTCATTTTCGGCAGCACCGCTACGCTTTACGGCACCTGTTTTGGGCGCAACGCCAATCGCCGTTATTGAAAGCTGCAAACCTTGCTTGGAAGAGGTCGTATCGCCACCCACTAAGTCCACACCATAGGTCTTGCATGCCAAGTGAATACCCGCATACAACTCTTCTAATGCTTCCAAGGTAAAGCGATTTGATACCGCAAGGGAGACCAACACTTGCGTCGCATGAGCGTTCATCGCATAAATATCCGATAGGTTGACCACTATCGCCTTGTAACCCAAATGTTTTAAGGGCATATAGCCCAAATCAAAATGCACACCCTCAACAAGCATGTCCGTGCTGATAACGGTTTCGCCTTTGTGTTTGAGCACGGCAGCATCGTCGCCTATGCCGTGTAGCGTTGATGGCAAAGAAACCTTACTTTGTTTGGTCAGCTGGTCAATAAGCGCAAACTCGCCCAATTCATCTAATGTTGTTCTCGATGGTTTTTTTTCTTCAAGCATGGCGCAAACTTACTGCATTTTGGTGGGATAGGCTGTTTGCGCTTAAAAGTGACTTATTACGCTATCAGTAAACCTGATAATTATATGTTTAGATGACATAAAAATATAATATATTTGTACTTTGGAATGAATCCAAATAAAGCTATGATAAAAGTTTCCACACAAGCACGAGATCAAGTCGTGCGTATGATGCAACAGGACGGGGTGGATACCGCCACGCATTTTGTACGCGTTGGTGTCAAAAGTGGTGGCTGCTCTGGATTGTCCTACGAACTCAAATTTGATGCTACCCTTGGCGAAGATGACAAGGTTTTTGAAGACAATGATGTACGCATTGTGGTTGATAAAAAAAGCTTTTTGTACCTTGTTGGAACCACACTCGAGTATTCGGGAGGATTAAATGGCAAGGGATTTGTATTTAACAACCCCAACGCCAACAGAACCTGTGGTTGTGGAGAAAGTTTTTCGCTTTAAAAAAATGCTATGGCATACACCGAAGAAGAATTAAAAAAAGAACTCGAAACAAAAGAGTACGAATACGGTTTTTATACTGATATAGAATCGGATACGTTTCCTGTTGGGCTTAGTGAAGATATTGTTCGTGCCATTTCGGCACGTAAAAACGAACCCGCGTGGATGACCAACTGGCGGCTAGAAGCCTTTGAAAAATTCCAACAAATGGAAGAGCCCGATTGGGCAAATGTTTCGTATGAAAAGCCTGATTTACAAAGTATTGCGTATTATTCTGCACCCAAATCAAAAGCCAAATACGATAGCCTTGACGAGGTAGATCCTGAGTTGCTAAAAACCTTTGAAAAGCTGGGTATATCAATTAATGAGCAAAAAAAGCTGGCTGGTGTGGCGATGGATATTGTCATGGATTCGGTGTCAGTAGCCACCACATTTAAAGACACCTTAGCCGAGAAAGGCATTATTTTCTGCTCCATTTCTGAAGCCATTCAAGAGCATCCCGAATTGGTCAAAAAGTACATAGGAACGGTTGTTCCCAGAACAGACAATTATTTTGCCGCGCTTAATTCTGCGGTGTTCTCAGACGGTTCGTTTTGCTACATTCCAAAGGGTGTGCATTGCCCCATGGAGCTATCGACATATTTCCGCATCAATCAGGCGGGAACAGGGCAGTTTGAACGAACACTTGTCATTGCAGACAAAGGCAGTTATGTGAGTTATTTAGAGGGCTGTACCGCACCTGCACGAGACGAAAATCAGCTACACGCAGCTGTTGTGGAACTTATTGCCTTAGACGATGCTGAAATCAAATATTCTACTGTGCAAAACTGGTTTCCGGGCGATAAAGACGGCAAAGGAGGCGTGTTCAACTTTGTGACCAAGCGCGGTATTTGCCACGAGCGTTCTAAAATTTCGTGGACGCAGGTCGAAACGGGCTCTGCCGTTACCTGGAAATATCCGTCTTGTATTCTGAAAGGCAACGATAGTATTGGTGAGTTTTATTCTATTGCACTAACCAATAACTTTCAGCAAGCCGATACCGGCACCAAAATGATTCACTTGGGTAAGCGCACCAAAAGCACCATTATCTCCAAAGGAATATCTGCTGGGCAGTCGCAGAACAGCTATCGTGGATTGGTCAAAGTAAGTGCCCATGCAAAAAACGCACGTAACTTTTCGCAATGCGATTCGCTGCTGATGGGAAATAAATGCGGCGCACACACGTTTCCTTACATAGAGGCGAAAAGTAAAACCGCCAAAATTGAACACGAAGCCACAACTAGCAAAATTGGTGAAGACCAGATTTTTTACTGTAACCAACGTGGTATTGATACCGAAAAAGCCATTGCCTTGATTGTAAATGGCTTTAGCAAAGAAGTCCTAAATAAACTACCGATGGAGTTTGCTGTGGAAGCGCAAAAATTACTCGAAATTTCACTTGAAGGCTCTGTTGGATAAACCCTTAAATCATGAAAAAGACACTTATATTTTTATTTTTTGCTGGAATTATTTCCTGTAGTGAAACCCCTAAAAAAGCCGACACCAACCCCTCGTTTTACGGCGAGTTTTTATTTTATGCCGATGCTGCTGTGCTCAATACGGGCAGTGAAATATACGGTGTCGTCATTGACGAAAACATGCATCAACTAAACGAATTGTGCGCCCCAGTAAAGCGTGACGAATACGATATGATTCCTGTCTATATCAAAGGTGAGATTGTCGATAACACCAACAAAGATGGCTGGGAAAAACTCATTAAAATTAGTTCGATTGATTCCTTGGTAAACCCCAAGGACAACTCTATTTTCAAACCCAACTAAAACTATGCTAAGCATTGATAATTTACACGCCGGATGTGAGGGCAAAACGATTCTACAAGGAATAAACCTCGATGTAAAACCCGGCGAGGTACATGCCATTATGGGACCAAACGGCTCGGGCAAGAGTACACTTTCAACCGTAATTGCTGGACACGAGGAATACGAAATTTCCCAAGGGTCTATTTTGTTTGATGGAGAGGATATTGCCGAATTAAGCGCCGACGAACGAGCGCATAAAGGTATCTTTTTGTCCTTCCAATATCCGGTTGAAATTCCTGGAGTAACGGTGACAAACTTCATCAAAACCGCCATCAACCAAACACGAAAGGCACAAGGCTTGGAAGAAATGCCTGCCAACGAAATGCTCAAGAAAATTCGTGAAAAAGCAGCACTGCTGGAAATCGACTCGCGGTTCTTATCGCGTTCGCTTAACGAAGGGTTTTCGGGTGGTGAGAAAAAAAGAAACGAGATTTTTCAAATGGCGATGCTGGAGCCTAAACTCGCCATTTTGGACGAGACCGATTCTGGCTTAGACATTGACGCCTTGCGGATTGTCGCCAACGGCGTAAACAAACTCAGAGGAAAAGACAGAGCCATCGTGGTCATTACTCACTACCAACGCTTACTCGATTATATCGTTCCCGACTTTGTGCATGTGCTGCACGAAGGAAAAATTGTCAAGTCGGGCACCAAAGAACTGGCGCTTGAGCTAGAAGAAAAAGGATACGACTGGATTAAACAAGGTGCTTAATGGACTTAAAAGAAACCTTATTGTCCTCCTATTTGGCTTTTGACTCCCAAGACGGTCCACAGCGCAAGCTACAGGACCAGCGCGCCGAAGCCATCGGTATTTTTGAGCAACAAGGCTTTCCAACCAAAAAACTTGAAGATTGGAAATATACCACACTTCGACATCTAACCAAAGACGAATATGCGGTTTTTCCAAAAACGGAAACTA
>JAURDG010000137.1 GCA_030828025.1 Flavobacteriaceae bacterium
TGCTCCAGTTCCAATATGTCATGCTCGACGATTGGATTTTCAATTTCCGTTCTAAAACTTTTCATACCGCTTCTATAAAACCAACACCAGCAGTATTGAAGGTGTTGGGGTCAATCATAATAAATGCACCAAGTGCAGGATTTTCAGCATACGGCTTGGTAGCTATTGATTGTGCCAGGGTCAGTCCGCCTGTTCCAATATCATTAAGAGATAATAGATCTGTTGCCGTATTTTCCAATGCTTCCAAATCTATTTTGGCGTCGATATGCTTGACTTTTACCAAGCTGCGTTGAACGCCTTGTTGTAGCCAATATTTATTTCCTACAGCCATAGGATTGTCTTGCATCCAACAAAAAGTCGCCTGGATGTTTTTTCCTTCATTGATGCTGGCATCCGCTTTTATAAAACTGTCGCCTCTAGAAGCATCAACTTCATCTGCCAATAATAGTGTCCCGTTTTCGCCAGCTTCTAGTGTCTGCACAGCTTCGCCGTATCGTTCTATTCTTTTGATCTGACTTTTTCTTCCCGATGGATGGATGTCAATTTGATCGCCAACTTCAAAACGCCCCGAACGTACGTTCCCAGCAAATCCTCTGTAATCATGCAAATCCTCTCGTTTTGGTCTGATGACATATTGCAGCTGAAAAGCGGTGTCTTTTGCCTTATTTTTTTCTATTGGAATAGATTCGATGAGGCGTAGTAATGGTGCACCAACAAACCAATCTAACTTGTCAGAAGGATGAACAATATTTTCATTAAATAAGGCAGAAACTGGCGTGTAGTGATAACGCACGCCTTTGGCTCCGTGTTTGTCCACTAGGGTACTTAATGCTGTTTTGATTTCGTCAAAAACCTCTTGACTATAATCAACCAAATCCATCTTATTTACAGCAAAAATGATATGCTTGATGCCTAAAAGTTGCGTGATAAAAAAATGTCTTTTGGTTTGTTCAATGACTCCTTTTCGTGCATCGAGAAGTATGATACTTGCTTGGGCGGTTGAGCTTCCAGTTACCATGTTTCTTGTGTATTCAACATGCCCCGGCGAATCAGCAATGATAAAACGCCTCTTGGGCGTTGAGAAAAATATATGCGACACATCTATGGTGATGCCTTGTTCGCGCTCTGTGAGCAATCCGTCTGTAGCAAGGGATAGGTCTAAATACCCAAACCCACGAGCAGCACTTTTTTCCTCAATGTGCTGAATTTGGTCTGTTTTTAGCGCACCAGTTTCGTACAGTAATCGTCCAATTAAGGTGCTTTTTCCGTCGTCCACACTTCCTGCGGTTGCTATTTTGATAAGTTCCATACTAAAAATACCCTACTTTTTTTCGTTCTTCCATGGCTGCTTCTGATCGCTTGTCGTCCATACGTGCGCCGCGCTCCGAAAAGTCAGACCCGTCAATTTCTTCAATAATGTTATCTAATTGTGTGGCTGTTGAAAGTACTGCCGCCGTACAACTCATATCACCAACTGTACGAAAACGCACCGAGGTTAGCTGTCTTTTATCGCTATCCGCTACCTGAACAAAGTCTGAAACAGGCATCCATTGATTATCGCGCAAAAATACTTCGCGTTCATGTGCGTAATAAATGGATGGGATTTCAAGTTTTTCCTCACGGATGTAATGCCAAACATCAAGTTCAGTCCAATTACTAATCGGAAACACACGAACGTTCTCCCCGTTGTGAATCATTCCATTGAGCATATCAAACAATTCGGGGCGTTGCAGCTTTTCATTCCACTGACCAAAGTCATCACGCACAGAAAACACACGCTCCTTAGCCCGTGCTTTTTCCTCATCACGGCGTGCGCCGCCCATACACGCATCAAATTTATAGCGCTCTATGGTGTTGAGTAGGGTGGTGGTTTGCAAACTGTTTCTGCTGGCATGTCTTCCTTTTTCTTCAAGCACATTTCCAGCATCTATATCATCCTGAACGCTGCCTACAATAAGCCGGAGTCCATATTCTGCTACTAGCTTATCGCGTAGCTCAATAGTTTCTGGGAAATTATGCCCCGTGTCTATATGCACCAATGGAAAGGGAATAGTAGCCGGAGCAAATGCCTTTCGTGCTAAGTGCAACAGGGTTATTGAATCTTTTCCGCCAGAAAATAAAAGGCATGGGTTGTCAAACTGCCCTGCTACTTCTCGTATAATGTAAATAGACTCTTCTTCTAATTGTTTTCGTGTGCTCATGATTTAATTGTGTGTAATCCACATTCTTTTTTACTGGTTTCCCACCACCAACGTCCAGCACGAATATCTTCGCCCGTTTCAATGGCTCGGGTACATGGTGCGCACCCAATGCTTATGTATCCCTTTTGGTGTAATGTGTTTTGCGGAACCTGATACTTGTCCAAATATTTGGTCACGTCATCTAAGGTCCACGACCGAAGCGGGTTGAATTTTATAACATCAAAGGACGCATCGTAGCTAAATAATTCCAGCGTATTTCGGTTTGCTGACTGCGCCTGACGAAGGCCCGTAATCCATATAGCTTTTCCGTTAAGTGCTCTCCTAAGTGGTTCTATTTTACGAATAGAACAACATTCTTTTCTGTTTTCTACAGAGTCGTAAAAACTATTTGGTCCTTTTTGTGTAACAAGCTCTGCTACCTTTTGGCTATTTGGCGTGTACACCTTGATCGGCACTTTGTATTTTTTCTTGGTATTAGAAAGTACGTCGTAGGTTTCTTGGAATAACCGCCCAGTATCTAAAGTAAATATTTCTATTGGGTAACTGTTGGTTGCGATATGATGTGTTAAGACCTGATCTTCTTGTCCTAAAGAAGTTGAAAAAGCAATTTCACCAAGATTCTCTTCTAATAGAATGGAAAATAGATCAGTTAAGCTTTTGACTGATGCAGCTTTTTTGTTTAGAAGAGCGACTTGTTTTACACTCATTTTTTCCCCCAATTTATTTTATTCCATAGGCGTTCATGAACCACGTATAAAATCATTTTGGTTACCAATTCGACACCTCCAATCGAGAGCGCAAAGATCAATTCGCCAGTAATAACGTACGATATTAGGATGGTGTCGAGCGTACCTATAATGCGCCAACTAATCGACTTTAACAAGGATCTTGACCAGCGTTCACTTGTCTTTACTGCCTTTTGTCGTTTAGCGCTGATATATATTTGGTCGATGAACATTGCTAAATTTTTGGCAAATATAACAAATACTATCAAATAGATAGGATATATAGATTTTATTTTTTTAATTTTGTGGTATGATTTCAAATAAATGTAAATACGCCATTAAGGCTTTGGTGTATATTGCTAATAATGAGCAAGATGATATGGCGGTCATGACCGCTGATATAGCACGTGAACAACAAATACCACGCAAATTTTTAGAAATTATTCTTCGTGATCTACGCAACAATAGGATTTTGGAGAGTAGGCGTGGTAAAGATGGTGGCTTTCGTTTACTGCGCCCTGCTTCTGATATTAGCCTTACTGAAGTCATGCGCATTATTGACGGGCCCATTGCGATGCTGCCTTGCGTTTCGTTGAATTACTACAGATCTTGTGATGAGTGTGAAGAAGAGGCGTGTCAAATCAAAGGAGTTTTTGAACTAGTACGCGACAAAACCCTTGAAGTTTTGAATGGTAAAACTATAAAATCACTAGCTTTGCAAGGTTAATGAAAAGGATAGGCGCTTTATTGTTTGCAGTAATTGTTATGCTGCTTTCGTTGGAGAGCAACTTAGGCATGCATTTTTGCCACGATATCCTAATAGAATCATCCATTAACAAACAGCTTTCGGATTGCTGTGGTGACGCAATAGACCAATCAAAACCGATACTGTCTAAGCCTTGTTGTGAAATTGCATACTATACTGCAGCATTGCAAGATGCTTCCTTTCCCGATGCAACAGTGGAGTTAACAAAGCTAATTGCCGTTACGCCTGTTGTTCAATTTGTGCGTTTCGTTCCAACACAAGCGCAAAAGCAGCACTATCTTTTTAATGGTGATCCACCTGAATCAACGCATGTTGAACTCCATATTTTATTTGAGCAGTATCTGATTTGATGAACAAACAACCTCCGTTTTGTTTGTTTCATTTAAATCAAAAAATCATGTTTAAATCTTATTTATTATTATCACTTATTATAAATTTTAGTGCACTCACATATGCACAACACACTACAGTTGGCGGCTATGTTTATGAAAAAGACAGTGCTGCACA
>JAURDG010000206.1 GCA_030828025.1 Flavobacteriaceae bacterium
ATGCCCACAGTAGATTGATCCGTAAATTTAACTTTTATGGTATACCCATGCTCCATTGCCCGAAGCTGTTCGAGCTTTTCCATTTTTTCTAATGTCCCAGGTTCAAGTGCTGTAAATACCTCTAAAGCAAAATCGCCACGGTTGGTAAATTCCATTAGGCGTGCACCGCCGTCGTAACAGGCTTTTAGTACCTTTTTTGCTACCTCTACGTCGCTGTGAAAGAACAGGGGCACCATGCCACTTTCCTTCATCACTTGCGCTACTTCAATTCTTGTAAACTGTGCCATTTGTATAATTTATCGAGCAACACGACCTGATGCGTCGCCACCCATGAGTTTTTCTACTTCTGCTACGGTTACCAAGTTGGCATCTCCTTTAATGGTATGCTTCAAGCATGAGGCCGCTACGGCGAAATCTAACGCATGTTGGTCGTTGTCTGGATATTTTAATAGTCCATAAATCAGACCACCCATAAACGAGTCTCCACCTCCTACACGATCTACAATATCAGTAATTTGATATTGTGTAGTATCGTACATTTTTTTGCCGTCGTACAATACACCAGCCCATGTGTTGTGCGAAGCCGAAATCGAACCTCTAAGGGTCGTAATCACTTTTTTAGCTTTTGGAAATTTCTCCATCATTTGCTTACACACAGACAAGAAGGCTTCCGCCTTTACATCATGTCCTTGTGTTTGTACCGTTAGTCCTTCTGGCTTGATGCCAAAGTGCATCTCCGCGTCTTCCTCGTTTCCAAGTACAATATCACAATAGGAAGTAAGTTCCGTCATAATTGCTTCACGGTGTGCAGCATCACAATACTTCCAAAGTTTTGCACGGTAGTTAAGATCTGTTGAAATCGTAATTCCTTTTTCGCTGGCTATTTTCACAGCTTCTAAACATGCATCTGCTGCAGACTGTGAAATAGCTGGCGTAATTCCTGTCCAGTGGAACCACTCAACACCTTCAAAGGCTTTGTCCCAATCCACCATACCGGGCTCGATTTCAGACATCGCCGAATGAGCACGGTCATAAACCACTTTACTACCACGGCTTACGGCACCCGTTTCAAGAAAATAGATGCCTAGACGGTCGCCTCCACGAAGCATAAAATCTGTCTCTACACCACGTTTGCGCATTTCCATAAGCGCGCATTCGCCAATATCGTTATTTGGTACACGCGAAACAAAGCGCACAGGAACACCATAGTTGGCAAGAGATACCGCTACATGGGATTCGCCGCCGCCGTATATAACATCAAAAGAATTTGTTTGTGAAAAGCGCAAAAAGCCAGGAGGTGCTAAGCGCAACATGATTTCGCCAAAAGTGACTACTTTTTTCATTTGTTTAAAAAATTATTGGTTAAAGTTAAAATATGATTTAGCGTTGTTGTAGCAAATATCGGCAACTATTGGTCCGATGTGCTCTAAGTTGTTTGGAATATGTCCTTTCTTAACATCTTCTCCTAAGATGTTACATAAAATTCTTCTAAAATATTCATGTCTAGGGAATGACATAAAGCTTCTGGAGTCTGTTAACATTCCGATGAAAGTACTTAAAACACCCATATTAGATAAAGCATTGATCTGCTTGGTCATCCCATCAAGTTGGTCCAAAAACCACCATCCAGAGCCGAACTGCATCTTGCCTTCGGCACTTCCATCGTTAAAATTACCAATCATGGTTGCAAGAAGTTCATTGTCTGATGGATTGAGGTTATAGATAATCGTTTTTGTCAACTCGTTTGTTTGGTCAAGGGTGTTGAAAAAATCAGATAACCCCTTTGCTTGAGAAAAATCCCCAATGGAATCCCAACCCGTATCCGGACCAAGTTCCTCATACATTCGCTTATTATTGTTGCGTAAAGCTCCCAAGTGGTATTGCTGCACCCAACCACGTTTGTGATACCCTTTGGCCAAGAATAATAAGGTAGCAGTTTTGAATTGGTCTTCTTCAGTACGTGTTAATGGAGTTCCAGCCATTCGCTTATTAAAAATCGAATTAACCGTGTGCTCTTTCGAAGCTGCAAAACGAATTTGTTCTAAGCCATGGTCAGATAATAAGCATCCGTGAGCATGAAAGTAATCCATGCGTTGATCCAATGCGCTCATTAAAGAATCAAATGAGGTAATCGAAAAACCAACGACTTGTGCAAGTTGGTTGATGTAATCAGGAAAACTATCGAGTTGAATTTCGATTGCTTTATCTGGTCTAAATGCAGTTGATAAAGTTAGCATTGCACTTTGCTTAAAATTCTTGTGGTATTCAAGGGTATCTACAGGATCCTCTGTGGTGCAAACTGTTTCTACGCCCATTTTTTTTAGTAGCCCCAAGGTGCTGTATTCAGGCAATTGCAACATCTTTGATGTTTTGTCATAAATGGCTTCAGCATTATCTGCACTCAACAATTCATCGATATCAAAATAGCGTTTTAACTCTAGATGTGTCCAATGATACAACGGATTACGAATAAGTTTAGGCACACAACTTGCCCATTGCACAAACTTTTCTTTGGGAGATGCATCGCCGGTGATGTATCGTTCATCAATGCCTAATGTTCGCATGGCGCGCCATTTGTAATGATCTCCATCAATCCAAATTTCAGTAATATTTTTGAACTGGTAGTTATTTGCAATCTTTTCTGGGGACAAGTGACAGTGATA
>JAURDG010000049.1 GCA_030828025.1 Flavobacteriaceae bacterium
AAAGAGTTGCAATAAATTCAGCACAACCTAATGATCCACTTGGATGACCAGAATTGACTTGGGGTACCATACGAAGAATGTCACGACGGACTTGTGGAATGAGCTTTTCGATTGTTTCTGTAGCTGCCATGCAATAAATTTTGGCAAAAATAAAACATCGCATTTTCTTAATGGGTTATTTGCATGCTTATTTTGAAAAAAAATAATGAACAACATGTTGGTAAAGCTAAGCCTATATGTTGTGTATCTTTGACGTGTGACATTTACCTTGCATAACACAGACACGGCATCGAATGCTAGAGCAGGAGAACTGCTGACTGATCATGGCCGAATTGAAACACCTATTTTTATGCCAGTAGGCACTGCTGCTACTGTTAAAGGTATTCATCAGCAAGATTTGGCTCAAGATATTAATCCGGACATCATCTTAGCCAACACCTACCATTTGTATTTACGTCCTGGCACATCAACCCTAGAGCAAGCGGGCGGCATTCATGCATTCATGCATTGGGATAGACCCATGCTGACTGATAGCGGGGGTTATCAGGTTTACTCTTTGGCAGATAACCGGAAGATTACCGAAGAGGGCGTTACCTTTAAATCACATATTGATGGCTCAAAGCATATGTTTACGCCAGAGTATGCTATTGATGTACAACGCAGTATTGGTGCCGATATCATTATGGCTTTTGATGAGTGTACCCCTTATCCATGCCCGTATGACTATGCCAAAAATTCCATGCACCTGACACACCGTTGGCTGATTCGTTGTCAAGAACGATTTGCACAAACTGAGGCAAAATATGGTTACGCACAACACTTGTTTCCTATTGTTCAAGGAAGTGTTTACCACGACCTTCGAAAAGTTTCGGCGGAATTTATTGCCAACACCAATGCGCCAGGGAACGCCATCGGCGGTTTGTCTGTAGGCGAACCCGCCGAAGAAATGTATGCCATGGCGGATGCGGTTTGCGCCATATTGCCAAAAGACAAACCTCGATACCTGATGGGCGTGGGAACACCCATCAATATTTTAGAGAATATTGCTTTGGGTGTTGACATGTTTGACTGTGTGATGCCTTCTAGAAATGCCCGTAACGGCATGTTGTTTACTTCTGAAGGAACCATCAACATAAAAAACAAAAAATGGGAAAACGATTTTTCACCCATAGACCCCAATGGGCATAGTTTTGTTGATACATTATACAGCAAAGCCTATTTGCGTCATTTGTTTGCTGCCAATGAAATGTTGGGAAAACAATTGGCTACGCTTCATAACTTATCTTTTTATATGTGGTTGGTTCGCGAGGCAAGAAAACATATTTTAGCAGGTGATTTTACGCCCTGGAAAAATCAGATGGTACGCCAAATGGACAAACGCTTGTAAGATGAAACTACTCGACCTGTACATCATCCGAAAATACCTGAGCACCTTCATTGTGATGTTGGGTCTGTTTATACCCATTAGCATCTTGGTTGACCTTTCTCAAAAAATAGACAAGTTCAAACAACATGAGCTTTCTACTGGTGAGATTTTGGCGCATTACTACGATTTTGTTTGGGTGTTTGGTTATATGCTTTTCCCAATTTTCTTGTTTTTGTCGGTCATTTGGTTTACCTCCAAGTTGGCGAGCAATACGGAAGTCATTGCTATTTTGAGCTCAGGCGTTTCGTTTTATCGATACCTTTTTCCTTTTTTGGTCTCTGCAGCACTTATTTCCATCCTTGCTTTTGGTGCCAGTATGTTTTGGGTACCTAATGCAAGTGAACGATTCAATGCTTTTGAATTAGCCTATGTGAACAAGTACAGAAAAGTGCGGCAGGTAGAAAATATTTACAAGCAGCTAACCGACAATGATTTTGTTTATTTGAGCAACTATAACGCCAACAGAAAGATTGGCTATAATTTTTCTTGGGAGCATTTTGAGGACAATATACTTACGTATAAAATTCAAGCGCAAAATATACGTTGGGTCGAGAAAGACAGCCTGTATCGACTTTCGCAATTTTTTCAGCGCACCATTGACGGCGACACAGAAGTGCTTCGGAATGAGGCAAGGCTAGATACGATTTTTCCATTTGATTTGGACGAGTTAACGCCGCCAAGCTACAAGGCACAAACTTTAGACTTTTTTGAGCTCAACGATTTTATCGCTCAAGAAGAACTCAACGGAAGCCCATTGATTAACAGTCATTTGTTGGTGCGCCATAAGCGTTGGGCATTGCCCGTATCGGCATTTATTTTAACCATTATTGCGGTTGCGGTTGCTTCGTTCAAAAAACGTGGTGGGATGGGTGTTAATTTGGCTATGGGTATTATCCTCGCTTTTCTCTACATTTTTTTCGATAAAATTTTTGAAGTGATGGTGCAGAAATCCAATTTTAGCCCTTGGATTGCTGCTTGGACACCCAATTTCTTATTTGCTATTTTGTCTGTTTATTTGCTTCGCCATGCAAAAAGATAAGTTATTCAGCACGCTCCATTTTCATTTTATTGTCATCATTTTTGGTTTTACTGCTGTTTTGGGCGCGCTAATTAGCATTTCTGCCATACCTCTTGTTTGGTATCGCATGACGCTGGCTACCTTGGGTTTGGGGGTTGTCTTATGGCTTACTAAACATTCATTTAGGTTAGCTAAGCCCATTGCTGGTGTTGCCATTATCAGTGGTGTGCTCATTGCTTTTCATTGGATTACCTTTTTTGGTGCTGTCAAGGAGTCCAATGTTTCCATTACGCTTTCGGTGCTTTCGTCTGGTGCCTTTCTAACATCTTTGCTGGAGCCTATTTTTTACAAACGAAAAGTAATTCTTTATGAAGTGCTGTTTGGGCTTTTGGTCATTATTGGCTTGGGCTTGGTTTTAGGCACCAACGCCGCACATTTGTTGGGTTTTGTCTATGCTGGAATTTCTACCTTATTGGCGGTGCTTTTTACCTTATTAAACGGGAAATATGTAGCCAAAACCAATCCATATATGTTATCCTTTTATGAACTTTTTGTCGGTGCCTTGGTGGTTACTGGAGTATTGGCTTTTCAAGGGGCGTTTACGCCTGCTTTTTTTGCCATTTCCCAATTGGATATGCTTTGGATTTCCATTTTAGCATTTGTGTGTACGTCATATGCGTTTGTGGTTTCTATTGTGGTGATGCGTCATTTGACTCCATATTCCATTATGTTGGGCATTAATATGGAGCCTGTTTATGGTATAGCTTTGGCGTATGCTATTTTTGGCGAGCAAGAAGCCATGCCTACCACGTTTTATATCGGCGTGATTTTTATTCTCCTTGCCGTAGTTGCAAATGGGGTCTTAAAACTTCAGCGAGTAAAAAACACAAAAAAAGGTGCTGTCCAAAAATCTAAATAAGCATATATTTGTCCTAATAACCACAATCCATGGAGTATTTAGACTTTGAAGAACCCATAAAAGAACTCGAGGAACAGCTACAAAAGTGTGCGATCATCGGCACTGAAAGCGATGTGGATGTTACGGACACTTGTGCGCAAATCGCTGAACGGCTGGTTGCGCTAAAAAAAGAAATTTATACCAACCTGACTCCGTGGCAGCGTGTGCAGGTTTCGCGTCACCCTTCACGGCCTTATACTTTAGATTACATTCGTGCATTGACTGATGGTAGCTTTTTGGAGCTTCACGGTGACCGAACCGTAAAGGACGACAAAGCCATGATTGGCGGTTTGGGTAAGATAGGTGATCAAAGCTATATGTTCATTGGACAACAAAAGGGCTACAATACTAAAACGCGTCAATACCGAAATTTTGGTATGGCAAATCCTGAAGGCTACCGCAAGGCACTTAGGTTGATGAAGTCTGCTGAAAAGTTCAACATTCCTGTTGTTTGCTTTGTCGATACGCCAGGAGCTTATCCTGGGCTTGAGGCTGAAGAGCGCGGGCAAGGCGAAGCCATCGCCCGAAACATCCTAGAGATGTCACGTCTTCAAGTGCCCATTATTGTGGTGATTATTGGCGAAGGTGCTTCTGGTGGTGCACTTGGGATTGGTGTTGGCGATCGAATTTTTATGCTCGAAAATACATGGTACTCTGTTATTTCGCCTGAGTCTTGTTCATCTATTTTGTGGCGCAGTTGGGAATACAAAGAGCAAGCTGCCGAAGCCTTAAAGTTGACCGCTAAAGATATGAAGCGTCAAAAACTCATTGACGCCATTATAAAAGAGCCAATTGGTGGCGCACATGCCGACCGAGAATTGATGTTTGAAACCGTGCGTAAATCTATTGCCAAAACCTATCAAGAATTGAAAGACAAATCGGCAAAAGAGTTGGTTCAAGAACGCATGGACAAGTTTTTTGCCATGGGTGTGTATGCCGAATAATGTTTGACTTATTAACAAAACATTAGTCGAAGTCAACAGTCTTTTGTTGGCTGTTTTTTTGGCTTGCTATTGTTCTATTGTTTAGTTTAGTGTCATGGAAGAAAAGAAACCTAGGCCGGTCGTAATGTCGCCTACAACGGTGGTCCCGTTGGAGCGCGGCAAGCTACCTCCTCAAGTGCTCGACTTCGAAGAAGTGGTGCTTGGCGCCATGATGATTGACAAAAAGGGCGTTGATGAAGTAATAGACATCCTTTATCCAGAAGCCTTTTACCGTGAAGCGCATCAACATATTTTTTCGGCCATGGTCAAGCTCTTTGAAAATTCAGAGCCCATTGACTTATTAACCGTTTCTGCTCAGCTCAAAAAAGAAGGAAAACTAAATCAGGTTGGTGGTGACTTTTACCTAATTCAGCTGTCCAAAAAAGTGTCTTCATCGGCACACATCGAATACCATGCTCGTATTATCCTTCAAAAATTTATTCAGCGTAGCTTGATTAAAATTTCAAACGAAATCATTGAGGAGGCTTACGACGAAACCAAGGATGTTTTTGATATGCTAGACAAGGCAGAATCGAAGCTATACGAAGTGGCACAAGGCAACCTGAAGTCTTCGACAACAACTGCACAAAACCTTGTTATTCAAGCTAAGAAAAAGATTGAGGAGATCGCCAATCAGGATGGAATGAGCGGTGTGCCTTCGGGATTTTATGGCGTTGACCGTATTACTTCGGGTTGGCAAAATAGCGATTTGATTATTGTGGCGGCACGTCCAGGTATGGGAAAAACTGCCTTTACTTTGTCTATGGCACGAAACATCGCTGTTGAACAAAATATTCCTGTTGCCTTTTTCTCTTTGGAGATGTCATCGGTTCAATTGATTACACGCCTTATTTCGTCTGAAACAGGTCTTACTTCTGATAAGTTGCGTACCGGAAAGCTAGAAGACCACGAATGGAAACAGCTTAATGTAAAGGTCGCCGACTTAGAAAACGCACCTTTGTTTATTGATGATACCCCTTCGTTGTCTATTTTTGATTTACGCGCAAAGGCACGAAGACTCTCATCGCAGTATGGTATTCGCTTGATTATGATTGACTACCTACAATTGATGACTCCAGGCGGAAGCAGCAAGGCGGGCAATCGTGAACAAGAAATTTCGACCATTTCACGTAACCTTAAGGCATTGGCTAAGGAATTGGATATTCCGATTATCGCCTTGTCGCAGTTGTCTCGTGCTGTTGAAACTAGAGGTGGTAGCAAGCGACCACAAATCTCTGACTTACGTGAATCGGGAGCCATTGAGCAGGATGCCGACTTGGTAACCTTTATTTATCGACCAGAATACTATAAAATCGATGAATGGGACGACGAAGAACGTACACCAGCAACCGGTCAGGCTGAATTTATTATCGCCAAACACCGAAATGGTGGTTTGGACAGCATACGACTTAAGTTTATAGGCTCGTTGGGTAAATTCGATAACCTTGATAATTTTGATACGCCTACAACCGAGTATCAATCAAAAATCAATAGCGAAAGTGACACCCCGAGAATAGATCCTGAGGATGCATTCGGCGATTCGTCAGATGACGATATGCCTTTCTAAAAAGGAAAGTGGGCTTTTAGTTGACCTTATCAACAACAGCTTTAAACGCCTCTGGGTGGTTCATGGCCAAGTCAGCCAAAACCTTTCGGTTAAGCGCAATATCGTTTGCGTTAACCTTTCCCATAAATTGCGAATAAGACATGCCGTGTAATCGGGCACCGGCGTTGATACGGGCAATCCACAAAGCACGGAAGCTGCGTTTTTTGTTTCTACGATCACGGTAAGCATAAAGCAAGGCTTTATCTACTGCATTTTTGGCAACAGTCCAAACGTTTTTTCTTCGTCCAAAGTAGCCTTTGGCTTGTTTTAAGATTTTCTTTCTACGTGCTCTTGAAGCAACTGAATTTACGGATCTTGGCATGAGGTATTGATTGTGAAGCAGGCGGACGAGGTCACTTTTAAGGCCGACTTCAGGTTAATTTTATTTTAAACGTAGTTGTTCTTTGATGTTGTTGGCATCGCTTTCGTGAACCAATCCACTATGCGTGAGTTTTAGCTTACGCTTTTTAGACTTTTTGGTCAATATGTGGTTCTTAAACGCATGCTTGCGTTTTAGCTTTCCTGTGCCGGTAACCTTAAAGCGTTTTTTGGCACTTGATTTTGTTTTCATCTTAGGCATAACTACTTCCTTTTACTTTTTTGGATTGATCAACATGATCATCCGTTTTCCTTCTAGTTTTGGCAACTGTTCTACTTTGCCATAATCTTCCAAATCCTGTGCTAATCGCAGCAACAAGATTTGGCCTTGTTCTTTAAAAATGATCGAACGCCCTTTAAAAAACACAAATGCTTTTAGCTTTGAGCCTTCTTCAAGGAATTTGATGGCATGTTTCTTTTTAAACTCATAATCATGCTCATCGGTTTGCGGTCCGAACCGTATTTCTTTCAACACCACTTTCGAGGCGTTTGATTTCATGACCTTTTCGCGCTTTTTTTGCTCGTAAAGGAACTTTTTATAATCGATGATTTTACACACCGGAGGAGCGGCATTGGGGGAAATTTCCACCAAGTCCAATTCCAATTCATTCGCCTTTGCTAAGGCTTTTGGCAATGGATAAACACCCATCTCCACATTGTCACCAACTAGACGCACTTCTGATGCCCGAATTTTTTCGTTAATTCGGTGCTGGTCTTCTTTAATAATCCGAGCAGGTCCTCTGCTCCTTCTTCTACGTATCGCTATAACAAACGAATTTAGTTGGTTTTAAATGTCTTTAGTTCTGCTGCTTGTCGCTTTGCGATAAAGTCAGCAAAATCCCTCAAGGACATCGTCCCTAAGTCGTTACCTCCGTGTTCCCGAACAGAGACCGTTTCTTGCGCTGCTTCTTGTTCGCCTATAATACCCATAAATGGAACTTTGCTCATTTCAGCTTCGCGGATTTTTTTACCTATGGTCTCACTTCGGGTATCCACGAGGGCGCGAATTTCGTTATTTTCTAAGAAATCTGAAACTTTTTGGGCGTATTTTTCATTTTTTTCACTAACACACAACAATTGTACTTGTGTTGGTGTCAACCACAAGGGGAAATTTCCACCCGTATGCTCGATTAAAATAGCCACAAAACGCTCCATGCTACCAAAGGGTGCACGGTGAATCATCACAGGGCGATGCAGCTCATTATCACTTCCTTTATAATGCAAATCAAAACGCTCGGGCAGGTTGTAGTCCACTTGGATGGTTCCCAATTGCCAGCTTCTACCCAACGCATCTTTGACCATAAAATCTAATTTTGGTCCGTAAAAGGCCGCTTCGCCTTCCTCAATCACATAATCCAGCCCTTTTTCTTGAGCTGCTTTAATAATGGCTTGCTCAGCTTTGTCCCATAACTTGAGATCGCCGATGTATTTCTCTGGTTTTTGCGGATCACGAACGGATACTTGGGTTTTAAAATCCTCAAACCCTAAGGCGCCAAACACATACAAAACCAAATCAATAACGCCGATAAATTCATCGTTTAGCTGTTCAGGTGTACAGAAGATATGCGCATCATCTTGGGTAAATCCACGAACACGTGTCAGCCCGTGCAACTCGCCACTTTGCTCGTAGCGATACACGGTGCCAAACTCGGCAAGCCTAATCGGCAGATCGCGGTAGCTCCACGGCGAGGCGTTGTAGATTTCGCAGTGGTGCGGGCAGTTCATCGGCTTTAGTAGAAATTCTTCACCTTCGGCAGGGGTGTTAATCGGCTGGAAGCTATCCGCACCGTATTTTTCATAATGCCCAGAAGTGATGTACAGTTCTTTTTGTCCAATATGTGGTGTAACGACCTGTTTGTAGCCCGCTTTGGTTTGCGCTTTGCGCAAAAACTGCTCGAGACGCTCGCGCAGTGCTGCCCCTTTGGGCAGCCAAAGCGGCAATCCCTGACCTACCTTTTGCGAAAACGTAAACAGTTCCAATTCGGCTCCTAGCTTGCGGTGATCGCGTTTTTTGGCTTCCTCGATCAAGGCCAAATGTTCGGTCAATAGTTTTTGTTGCGGAAACGAAACCCCATAGCTACGGGTAAGCTGTTTGTTTTGCTCATCGCCTCGCCAATAGGCTCCCGCTAT
>JAURDG010000150.1 GCA_030828025.1 Flavobacteriaceae bacterium
AACCAAAAATGATACACAGGCTGATTCAATTTTGCTGTGGCCGGATCCAACGGAGTAGCTACGTTTTTATGATGACCAAAATTATGCTCAAGATAAAAATGCATGTACAAACAAGGCAATAGCAATAATTTTGAAAGACTTCGTTCAAACAAGGATTCACGATGGCCTAATTCGTGTGCCACATTGATGGCATTGGTTGCCAATAATATCCCTAATGAAAGGCTAATACCAACATATTCGTAAGTAAGCAGATTTTTAGTTGCTAACACATACAAACCAAAGCCCAAAACAGAAAAAACAAATGGAATATTTAAATAAAGAAGAAGATCAAAAAACAAACTCTTCAAGCGACTATCATGCGTACGTTCATCTTGGCTTGACTCCATCCTTTTCAAAAGAAGTTCAAGAATTGGTATCAATATGAATGTATACAAAGGTGCAGTATAGGTGAGGATTCCTGTGGAAAGAACTGATACAAGTGCAGCTACAGGTACTGTATAGGCAAACAAATACTTCAAATCATTCATATAGTAAATTTTTTACAATTTACTAATTATATGAATATATAAGCGTTCATATAAAAATCAGGAAGGCTAGCGCCTCAAACCTTAGGGTGTTTTATATGATTTATAAAGAACACTTAGGGTCAAACTAAAAACTACCAAAAAAATACCAACTAAACTATTTAAGGTATATATCTCATCAAACCAGTAAACACCAACAGTTAGCGTAAAAATAACCTCAACATATTTGAACGGAGCAACCTTACTCGCTTCCCCGACTTGAAACGCTTTGGTCATATATAATTGGCCATAATAACCAAAAAATCCAAGTAAAATCAGGAAGACTAATTCAGTATAATTCGGTGTTAACCATGAATGAAAGCTACCAATAGCTCCAACGACTGTGGCGATTAACATAAAATAAAAAACTACCAAAAGCGGATGATCTTGCTGACCAATCTTTGCAATTAGAATATATACAATTGCGCTAAAAAAAGCCGCGGCTAAAACCAAATTAACTCCCAATATACTTGTGGTAGCATCAAAGCCTTTGATAAAAACTACCCCAACAAATGCAAGGAAATAGAAAAACCACTGAAGGGGGAAAATCTTTTCTTTTAAGAAAATAACGGCCAATATACCACCAAAAATTGGAGCAACGTAGCGAATAGTTACTGCTGAGCCTATGGGGATATAGTGGGCCGCCAAGAAAAATAAACACATTGATGTAACACCAACTAATCCTCTCACAACCAAAAGGAGGGGTTTATTCGGGCGGAAAGAAATTTTCTTTGATTTTAAAATAAATACTGTAATGAGAAGCGTACCCAAAGAACGAAAAAACACCAACTCGAAGGTCGGGAATTGAATTAAAAACTTTATCAGTCCATTCATACAAGCAAAAGCCATGGTGCTTAAAATCATGTATCGAATTGCAGGTGGTATCTTTTTCAATAGTCAAGGATGAAATACAAAGATCTTAAAATGTAACCAAACCTTGCTTATAAAAGAGTAATATTGCATCAGAAACTATGTTAGAACTATTTACAAGTATACCTTCACACTATTTCCTTGCCGCTACTGGGGCATTTCTGTTGGGAATTGCTAAATCTGGTGTAAAAGGAATAGCCGTGTTTATCGTAGTACTCTTTGTCTTTGCTTTTGACGCCAAAGCATCCACAGGAATTTTAATGCCCTTATTGATTCTAGGTGATGTTTTTGCCATTATTTACTATAAAAAACACGCCCACTGGAAATATGTTTTTCAATTAATCCCTTGGATGTGTTTGGGTGTGTTGTTGGGAACCTATGGTGGAAATCTCTTGGATAAAACAACATTTAAAACTGGTATGGCTGGGCTAATTTTAGTCACAACCTTACTCTTACTGTACTTGGAGCAGAGACCCATCAAACAATTATCAGCACATTGGACTTTTGGCTCGGGTATTGGCATACTGGCTGGTTTCTCTACTATGATTGGCAACTTAGCAGGAGCAGTAACAAACATCTATTTTCTGGCCATGCGTTTGCCTAAAAATGTTTTTATAGGAACCTCTGCCTATGTCTTTTTTATCATTAATATTTTTAAAATACCTTTTCATATTTGGGCATGGGAAACAATCACTTCACATTCCCTTCAGGTCAGCTTACAATTTGTACCTTACCTTATTGTTGGGCTATTTGTTGGTGTTCGATTGGTTAAACGCATCAATGATGTAGCCTACCGCAAATTAATTTTGGTTCTTACAGCTATTGGCGCAGTTGTTCTATTCTTTCGCTAAACCAACAATAATTTCCTCAACTATTTCTGGATTTAACAAGGTTGATATGTCGCCCAGTTGATCAGCTTCTCCAGCAGCGAGTTTACGTAAAATTCGACGCATAATTTTTCCACTACGCGTTTTTGGAAGACCGGAAACAAATAAAATTCTGTCTGGTTTAGCAATTGGACCAATTTGCCCAGCTACTTCATTTCTGATTTCTTCATATAAGGAAGGTGTATAAGAAACAGTGTCATACAAAATGACATAAGCCATTAAGGCATTTCCCTTGACATCATGAGGATAGCCCACTACAGCACTTTCCACTACGGCAGCATGTTCATTGATCGCATTTTCGATTGGAGCGGTTCCTAAATTATGTCCAGAGACAATGACCACATCATCTACCCTACCTGTAATACGGTAATTTCCTTCAGCATCACGCAAAGCGCCGTCGCCTGGAAAATACCTACCTTCAAAAGCCGAAAAGTAAACTTCTTTATAGCGTTGATGATCTCCATAAATGGTTCTAGCAATTCCCGGCCAGGGATAATTTATGGTTAAAATTCCTTCAGCTTCTTTTTCAAAGATTGGCCTTCCTTTTTCATCAACTAAGGCCACTTGGATTCCCGGCAAAGGCTGAGTAGCGAATGTAGGCTTTTGATCAGTCACTCCGGCCAATGATGAAATCAGTATCCCACCTGTTTCTGTTTGCCACCAAGTATCTACTATGGGCACTTTATTCTTACCAATATGGGTATCATACCAATTCCAGGCCTCATCGTTAATTGGTTCGCCTACCGAACCCAATACCTTCAAGGCAGAAAGATCATAATCCTCAATTAACTTTGTTGGGTGTTTTGCCAAAGCGCGAATCGCTGTTGGTGCCGTATAAAATTGTGTCACCTTGTGCTTTTCACAAATTTCCCAAAAACGGTTCCATTTCGGGTAAGAGGGTACTCCTTCAAAATGAACAGAAGTAGCTCCACAAGCCAAGGGTCCATAAACCATATAGCTATGCCCAGTAATCCAGCCAATGTCTGCTGTACACCAATAAATGTCATCTGGCTGGTATTGAAAAACATTCATAAAGGTGTAGGCAGTATATACCATATATCCTCCACAAGTATGCACCATTCCTTTTGGCTTTCCAGTTGAACCAGAGGTATATAAAATAAACAACGGATCTTCAGCATCCATTATTGTTGGAGCACAGTTGTCGGAAAGACCATCAATAAAATCATGCCACCAAATATCTTTTCGATTATCCCATTCGACCGATTGAAATGTCCGCTGAAAAACAATGCATTTTTTTACAGTATCACATTCATTTAAGGCTTCGTCTGCGATGGCTTTCAATGATATTTTCTTGTCTCCACGAAAAGCTCCATCAGCAGTAATCAATAAAGCACAACCTGCATCGTTGATTCGAGTGGCGAGTGCTGTTGAAGAAAAGCCAGCAAACACCACTGAATGTACTGCACCAATTCGTGCACAAGCGAGCACTGCAATGGTTAACTCAGGTATCATCGGCATATATATACAAACTCTATCCCCTTTTTTTATTCCTTGGTTTTTTAAGCCATTGGCAAAACGACAAACAGCCGCAAGTAAACTTTTATAGGTGTAGCGCTGT
>JAURDG010000213.1 GCA_030828025.1 Flavobacteriaceae bacterium
AAAAACCTCTACAGTAATGTAGGGGTTTTTTTTTTTGCTTTGTTTTTATTGACTTCTTAGTAAAATAACGCAGTTGGTAGTGTCCGCAACTGATGAAAAGGATACCCCCGCCTTCTTATAAAGCCCTTTCAGTAATGAAGGAATTGTTGCGCAAACTAATGTTACTCATTCAGCTTTTCGCCACATTTATGGCAGTGTTCTGCTTTGTCCAAATGCCTAGATTCCATGCAATAGGGACAGGCTTGCGTGTTGGAATGTACTCTCTTAGCTTGCGCAATTTCTACGCCAATTATTCCTGTGCGAACTGCAATAATCCCGTAACCTACAATCATAATTATAGAGGCCACAAACTGCCCCAAAGCTGTAATGGGTGCAATATCGCCATAGCCTACGGTTGTCATGGTCACAATACACCAATACACGCTTTTTGGAATGCTGTTAAATCCACCCTCATCACCCTCAATCAAATACATAATAGAGCCTAGAATAATACATAATACCAAAACAACAAATAAGAAAATCAAAATTTTGGGACGACTCCTGCGTAACGCAATCAATAGATGATTTGATTCACCTATATAGCGGGTTAGTTTTAACACCCTAAAAATACGAAGTAAGCGAATGGCTCGTAGTACCGCTAAGCCTTGTGCGCCACCAACAAGTAAGGAAATGTATTTTGGAAGAATTGAAAGCAAATCAACAAGCCCATAAAAACTTATAATGTATTTCCATGGTCGCTTGACGACAATAATGCGTAATGCATATTCGAGAGAAAACAATATGGTCACCATCCATTCGGCGACATCAAGCTGATTATGGTAGGTGTCATCAATAAAGGTAACACTCTCCAGCATGACCAGTACCACACTGGCTAAAATTAGAATTAATAATACAACGTCGAATAATTTTCCGGCAGCTGTGTCTGCTTCATAGATAATTTCGTGAAGGCGGTGTTTTAGGCGCATAAGTGATGTTTAGGTGTTGTGCATGTTCGAAGCAAAGATAACGTACTTGGTTTTGCTAAAAATTACACACAAACTTACTTATTAGCGCGTAAATGCTCCCCAACGTGAATTAACCGCCGATTCTGCATCCAACAAAGCCAACACCTCATCTGCGATATTTTCGCTTAATTCAAGAAAAGTACTAAAGCCCACACATGACGCGTTGATTTCGCCCAACACATACTTATCCTTTTTTGTTTTTTGGTCTGTGTCTAAAATAAAATCAGCTGTCCAGATCAATGGGATGTCATAATTGCCTAAGCGTTGTTGTATGATGGGAACCATTTGCTCGACTAACGTTACCAATTCTGGCCATTTTTCAGGTTTGTCATATCGATATTTAGCTCCCGAAAATAGGGTAGCCGAAAACGCATCTTTGGTATTTGCTGGTTTTTTATGTACCACATTGACTACCTTATTGCGCAACATCAAGATGCGGATTTCACCCTCTTTGATTCGCTCTAAAAAAGGCATATCAAGCAAAAGTCCATTGTTGCCCTCTAAGTACTGAATGCAATATTCCATAAACTCTTGAAGTGTTTTTTCTTCGGTATGGTTGTCCTTTGCCTCCGTTAGTTTTAGTCTAGCGTCTAGTGGGATGGTATTGCTGTATTTATCTCGATTAATGACTTCTACACGCCAGATCCCTTCTCCAGTTGATCCTCTGTTTTGCTTTAGCACACGTACATTTTTGGCTAGTGCTTTTGGAAAATTCTCTTTTAGTCCTTCAAAATCGTAATAGGTATATACATCTTTTGGCACGATAGACGTTCCTTTAAGCCGTTCTACGGAGTTTTTGGCACCATAAGCAGTCATAGCATCTGGATGTGGCAATCCTTCAATGCCATGCGTCACCAGCTCTTTTAACATCTGAAAGTAGCCTGTTTCGTCATACAAATTTCCAGGATTGACACGACTGATGTACGCATCCGCCTTATCGTACGTATAACGATAAATTTCTCCTCTGTCTTCATCGCTATAAAAGATGATTTCTGCAGTCCAACCTCTTTTTTTTAGTGAATCTATAATGGGTTTTGAGTCTCTACGAAATCCATAAGGACCCTTGTCTGAGCCGCCTCGGGCTTCGAATATAACAACGTGCTTTTTCATTTTTGGGGTTTAAAATATTATGTCCCAAAAACTGATTCAATATGTGCCTATGAAGTGTAGGTTTTGAATTGAAAAGAACAGATTTGGGAACTGTTTATATTTCAAATTTAAGAAAAAATTAAATATCAAAGAGGTATTGGAATTTCAGGTAAACCTGACTGCCGTCTAGATGCAGTGTTGTGTGGTTTTCGGAATGCTTATACCCATGACTACCGCCAATAAAGAATACCGTAAACGGATTAGGATTCCATTTCAGTAAGGGCTGTACCAATAGCTGGTCATCAAACTCGTTGTATTCGCCAATAAGACGAAACGATAGGTCCTTGTTGAATTGGTAATTGGCATATAACCTTAGGATATAGCCTTTGTAATATAAGCTGTTATCCACTTT
>JAURDG010000139.1 GCA_030828025.1 Flavobacteriaceae bacterium
AATTAATTAAGTTTATGACGTATTTTATTTTGTGATGCTAAATATATAAAAATATATATACAAAAGTATCGCAGAGAGGAAGGGATTCGAACCCTCGATTCCGCGATAACGGAATACACACTTTCCAGGCGTGCGCCTTCGACCACTCGGCCACCTCTCTAATTGGGCGTAAATATCGAAAAAATAAATAGCCCAAAAAATTTATATGAACTTAAATTCTAAATAGTTTTTTGGCGTTTTCAGTCGTGATTTTTTTGATTTACGATACCGAAATGCCGTGTGATTCGGCCAATTTTGCTGCAATGATGGGCAAATATGACGATTCATTGCGCTTGCCGCGATACGGCATAGGCGCCAAATAAGGCGCATCGGTTTCTAAAACAAGATGTGCTAGCGGAATTTGCGTCAACGTTTGGGCAAGTCCACTATTTTTAAAGGTAACCACGCCGCCAATACCTAAAAGCATCTGCAACTCAATAGCTCGATGTGCTTGTGCAACATCACCAGTAAAACAGTGAAAAATACCACGCAGACGTGCATCCTTTACGCCTTCCAATACTTCAAAAATCTCGTCAAAGGCATCACGGCAGTGAATGACAATGGGTAAATCGAAAGCAAGTGCCCAGTCAATTTGTTTGGCAAAGGCTTGTTGTTGTTGCTTTTGATATGTCTTGTCCCAATATAAATCCATTCCGATTTCGCCTACGGCAACAAAGTCGTGCGCATTGAGTTGCGCCCAAACGTGTGCCAATTCTTCCTCCACGTTTGCGCCCACATTCGTGGGATGCAGCCCCATCATCAGATTTATTTCGTTTGGATATTGTTTTTTAAGGGCATGCATGGCAGCCGTTGTTTCAGAATCAATGGCGGGCAAGACAAACTGATGTACACCTTCATTCAAGGCTCTTTGGATCATTACTGATCGGTCTGCATCAAATTCAGCAGCGTACAGGTGGGTATGCGTATCAATAAACATAGGACAAAAATACAGCAATGCCCCGTATCTTTGTCCGATGCAACGACTTTCTACACACCTACGCCAAAAAGGCTACATACGCATACCACTAAAAAAAGTAGCTTCGGGTCATTATTTATGTCATGCCGAAGTAAATGGGGTTTTGGGAACCTTTATTGTCGATACTGGCGCGTCACACACTTGTGTTGATTTGAAAATGGAAGCTACGTTCAAGCTAGCCGCGATAGAAACAGAACACCAGGCAGCCACAGCTAGTAGTCAAGACGTAGATACCAAACATAGTGAGGGTAATCAGCTAAAACTAGGTGTTTGGGAAACGAAAAATCAAGAATTAATTCTATTAGATCTGGATACGGTAAATGCTACCTTAAACAAACTTGGTGTGAAAAAAATTGATGGTATTTTGGGTGCCGACCTCTTTCACAAAGCTAAAGCCGTACTGGATTATAGGCGTAGTGGATTATACCTAATATAACCCTGACAATAATTGCCTGTAAAAGGCAGTAAGTAGGCAATAGGCAATAGTTGTTGGTTATAAGTTAAAAGTAAATAGGGTCAATCCTATTAACGAATAACTTCTCATCCATTAACTATTAGCAGTAGGCGACGTGGTACAGGCATACCTAGATATGGTTTCTTTTTGTTATATTAGCTAAGTAACATGGCACATATATTTTTAAAAAAACACCCTGTGTTTTAAATTTACTTTCAACAGGGTTAAACTTTATTTTATGAAAAATTCAACCCCATTACTATTATCTATACTGTTGCTATCCCTCTTTAGCTTTGGTCAAACTATTTGGACAGGTCCCAAAATAACTTTTGAAAAAGAAGGTAGTGATAACCCGCTCTTAGCCGCTCATCAAGACCGTATTACAGATTTAGTTTGGTTAACTCGAGATAATGAAAATGTGCTTTTTAATGCCAAAACACAAACACAAGCGCCAGATGATGGCTACAATAGCCCCCAAGATACGAGGTGGGCAGAAGGAACCACCGCTAACCTGAGTTCGTTAACTTTTTCAGATTTTAAAAGTGCAGCACCAAAAAACAGTTTGAATAGACCACAAGTAAAAGATATGGTAGGAAAAGACTATGTACTTCACTTGGTTACTGATAATATTTATATAGATGTAAAAATACTAACGTGGAAAACTAGAAGTGAAGGTGCCGGCTTTAGCTACGAACGTTCAACCAATCAAAACTTAAGTAGCAAAACCACAACAGCGCAACCAATGCGTATTTATCCCAATCCAACTGCTGAATTTATCCAAATATCAGGGTTGTCCAGTTCTACAGGCTACAGCATTTACACCATCTTAGGGTCCAAAGAGAATTCTGGAGTACTAGAAGTTGACAACCAAATAAACGTCAATCACTTAAAAAAAGGCGTTTATCTTTTGACTTTGGATTCGGGAACGTCCTTTACGTTTTTGAAAAAATAACATTTTAGGAGCAGACTGCGGTAAGCAGGGACAAAGGCAATAGGCGGTATGCGGTAGGCAAAAGTTATTGGTTATTAGTTAAAAGGTAAATGTGGTTAACCCTATTAACGATTAACTTTTCATCTATTAACTATTAGGCAGTAGTTATTGGTTAAAAACATCCCGATTGAGGAATCACTTTTAAGTAAAAACTTTGCCTAAAGTTCCAATGCTTTTTTAGCGTCGCCGTCCATAAGTAATGCAACGGGGTCTTCGAGGGCTTCCTTTACAGCCACCAAAAAGCCAACACTCTCACGACCATCAATAATTCGGTGGTCATAGGAAAGTGCCACATACATCATGGGGCGTATTTCCACCTTTCCATCTACGGCAACAGGGCGTTCCAAGATATTGTGCATCCCCAAAATTCCGGACTGAGGCGGGTTGATAATCGGTGTAGAAAGCATAGAGCCAAAGACACCTCCATTAGAAATGGTAAACGTACCGCCAGTCATTTCATCTACAGTGATTTGTCCATCCCGCGCACGAATGGCTAGGCGTTTGATTTCGGCTTCAATTTCTTTAAAACTCATGGCTTCGGCACTGCGTACCACAGGCACCATAAGCCCTTTTGGTCCCGAAACGGCAACGCTAATGTCGCAGTAGTCGTGCAAAATTTGTTCATTTCCATCAATCATGGAATTTACATCAGGAAATTCTTTTAAGGCACGCACGACAGCTTTGGTAAAAAAGCTCATAAAGCCAAGCCCAACATCATGTTTAACTTTAAAATCTTCTTTGTACTGCGCACGAAGTGCAAAAATGGGCGACATATCTACCTCGTTAAAGGTAGTCAGCATGGCGGTTTCATTTTTGGCAGCCACCAAGCGTTCGGCAACTTTTCGGCGCAACAAGGACATTTTCTTTCGAGTCGTCGGGCGATTTCCTGCAGGAGTTCCCATAGCAGGTACAGCCTTTACGGCATCGTCTTTGGTAATCCGTCCATCACGCCCCGATCCTGAAATAACTGTAGCATCCAACCCTTTTTCGGCAATGATTTTTCGAGCTGCTGGCGAGGCTGCCCCAGTAGCATAGGTAGTACTTTGCATAGGAGCGGCAGTTGGTGTTGGAGACACAGGAGCAGCTTTTTCCGGTACAGAAGCACTCTGCCCTTCAGGTTTTGCAGCAGCGGTATCAATATGGCATACAACAGCACCTACAGCAACGGCATCGCCTTCCTCTGCTTTGAGGGTAATAATACCGCTTTCTTCGGCAGGAAGTTCGAGTGTTGCCTTGTCTGAATCCACCTCGGCAATGGGTTGGTCTTTGGTTACATAATCTCCATCACTAACGAGCCATTGGGCAATTTCTACTTCGGCTATGGATTCGCCCGGCGAGGGCACTTTCATTTCTAAAATCATACTACTAAATTATGCGCTAGCGCATGTTATCTTTGGTTTTATCAAATACATATTCAATAATTTCTTGGTGCCTCCGCTTGGAACGTGTCTGGCTACCTGCAGCAGGAGCGCCATAAAAACGTCTGGATGCCACGCGAAAATCACGGGCTTGTGGCAAGTGTAACAACAAATGCCCATAAGCACCCATATTTCGCGGTTCTTCTTGTGCCCAAACCAACTCAGCACCAGCGTATTTATTCAACACGGCATTAATTTCATCTTGAGGTAATGGAAATAACTGTTCTAGGCGAACAAGGG
>JAURDG010000149.1 GCA_030828025.1 Flavobacteriaceae bacterium
ATCTTGGGACATCTTATTGACTCCGCACGCTACAATCTAAGGCGATTTACAGAAATTCACATCAAGAAAAAACCTTATCAAGTTGTTGATTACGAACAAGATGAGTTAGTTGCCGTAAACGATTACCAAAGTGCTGACCCTAAAGACCTCACACAACTTTGGGTGCAGCTGAATAAGCAAATCATTCATGTGATTAAACAGCAAACCGAAACAAAATTGCAGCTTGAGGCAAAGCTCCCCAATCAAGAAGTCACAAGTTTGTTATTTCTAATTAATGATTATTTAGCGCATTTAGAACACCATGTAAAGCAAATTGTTGCGCCGTAATGATTATTTTGCGGCATCACAATAAAGCTCATGGTAAACTATATTTTGATTACTGGCGTATCGACAGGCATTGGTCGTGATGCGCTAAGACTATTGCACAGCAAAGGCTATCATATTTTTGGCAGTGTTCGCCAAGAAGAAGAGGCTAAAAAACTCACACAAGCATACCCAGAACGCTTTACACCGCTTGTTTTTGATGTGCAAGACCACAAAGCCGTAGCTGAAGCAGCCAAGATCGTTTTTCAAAACTGCTCTGCCCTATTTGGCTTGATTAACAATGCTGGAGTGGCGATACCTGGCCCCTTGGAACACCTTACAGAAGAAGCTTTTGAACGACAACTAGACATTAACGTAAAGGCTGTACGGCGTATTACCAACCTCTTTCTTCCCTTGCTTGGGGCACATCCTGAGTTTAACGGAACGCCTGGACGTATCATTAACATCAGCTCTGTTTCGGGCTTGTTTAGCTCGCCGTTCAATGGGGCGTATTCCATATCAAAGCACGCACTAGAAAGCATGACCGATGTGTATCGACGTGAACTTAGACGCTACGACATTAAGGTCATTGCCATAGAACCTGGTCCAATCAAAACCAACATTTGGCAAAAAAATCTAAATAGTCTGGAACAATTTTCCGAAACTGACTACTATGATGTCTTGCAAAATGCGAATAAAATCATCGAAAACGCAGAAAAATCAGCCTTCCCAGTTACAAAAATTTCCACTTTGATTTTTAAGTGTTTGACCTTAAAAAATCCAAAGACAAGGTATATCGTACATAAAAACAAACTAGTCTTTAAACTATTGGCGTTTTATCTACCCGATAAACTGGTTGATTGGTTTATCCACAAAACATTAAGCAAAGGCGACAAGCATCGCCCGATATAGCCTTACTTATGTACAAAACTTTCCACAGCCAATCGATATACGTCCAAACCAAAACCTAAGATAAGACCAGCGGCATTTGGCGTAATAAATGATCGATGCCTAAAATCTTCACGGGCAAAAGTGTTAGAGATATGCACTTCTACCACTGGCGTTTCTATACCCTTTATTGCGTCACCAATGCCTACAGAAGTATGTGTGTAAGCACCAGCATTAAGGATAATCCCGTCTGCAGAAAATCCGTGTTGATGCAATGCATCAATAAGTTCTCCCTCGATGTTGGATTGTATATAATGAAACCTACAGTTTGGAAATCTATTTTTTAGTTCTTCCAAATATTCTTCAAAGCCCTTGGCACCGTAAATTTCAGGCTCACGCTTGCCGAGCAAGTTTAGGTTAGGCCCATTAATAATGGTAAGTTCCATGTTTAATTTTGTTCAAAACTAAGAAACTCTTGCCAATCAATGTGTATTTTTGACTATGCAATGGACAAAAGCAATAGAAAGTTATTCTTTTTATCTAAAATTAGAACAAGGCAAATCAGAGAATACCATTGCTAGTTATGTATTTGATGTCCGCCGACTGGTTGATTTTTGTGAGCAATTGAACGAAAAAAACCTCCCACTGACCATCGACACAGAAACCCTAAAAGAATTTATTTACGCATTGTCTAAAGAAGTACAACCAACTACACAATCGCGAATTATATCTGGGTTAAAGGGGTTTTTTATGTTCTTGCAATTGGAAGGATATCGCAAGGACAACCCAACAGAATTGCTCGAAAGCCCCAAAACACGAAAAACCTTCCCCGATACCTTGTCAACAAACGAGGTAGATGAACTTATTAACGGCTTAGACAAAAACGGAACCCACGCCTTTCGCAATCACTGTATGTTGGAACTGCTGTACAGTTGTGGTTTGCGGGTGAGTGAATTAACACAGCTAAGGTGTTCTGATTTATTTTTTGAGCAAGGACTCATTCGCGTACATGGAAAAGGAGATAAGTTTCGTTGGGTGCCGATTGCCGAAGAAACGACCAAGCTCATTCTATCCTATTTGGCTCAGCGAAAACCCAAAAAAAAGGCAAAAGGGCACGAAGACACTTTGTTCTTGAATAATCGAGGGAAACAAATGACCCGAGCGATGATATTTACTTTAGTAAAAAATGCGGCAGTTGTAGCAGGTATCAAAAAGACCATTAGTCCGCATACATTACGCCACTCTTTTGCCACCCATTTAGTAGAAAATGGTGCTGACATTCAATTGGTGCAGCACATGATGGGTCATGCCAGTATAACCACAACTGAGCGATACATTCACATGAGCCAGCAACATTTAAAGGATGCTATCAATCGCTTTCATCCTAGAGCTGATTAGGATACGACCATACGAAAGCCCTCGCCGTGTATGTTGATGATTTCTATTGATGGGTCGGCTTTGAGGTGTTTGCGCAACTTCGCAATATACACATCCATGGAACGAGAAGTAAAATACGTATCTTCTTTCCATATCTTTTTAAGTGCCAGTTCTCGTGGCATTAAATCATTTTGATGTAATGCGAGTAGCTGAAGAAGTGCGCCTTCCTTAGGAGAAAGTTTTACTACTTCATTATTGCCCTTTGACAGTTCACGTAGCTTGGCGTTGAACGAAAATGCACCAATTTTAAACAAATGATTTGCTTTGTTCAAATTGATTGAATTTTGTTCCAGTCTATGGAACAATGCGTTCATTTTGAGCAACAAAACTTCAGAATCGAACGGCTTGGTCAAATAGTCATCCGCACCCAAATTATAGCCCTTCAATACATCTTCTTTCATAGACTTGGCAGTAAGAAAAATAATGGGGACCGAAGTGTCATTATGTCGAATTTCTTTTGCCAAGGTAAAGCCGTCTTTGTAAGGCATCATCACATCTAGCAAACAAATATCAAAGTTACCCTTGTTAAAACGCTCCACACCCTCAACGCCATTACGTGCCAAGACCACCTCATAGTCGTTAATTTCAAGAAAATCACGCAATATTGTCCCAAAATTCTGATCGTCTTCGACCAATAAAACTTTCTTCTTCGCTTGTATCATAACACATGTTTTAACGGAAAACGAACGGTAAACGTACTTCCTTTATTCAATTGACTTTTAACATATATCGTGCCACCGTGCAACTCAACAATACGTTTTACGTAAGACAAGCCCAAGCCATGCCCTTTTGCATTGTGAATATTTCCAGATTGTTCTCTGTAAAATCGATCAAATATTTTACGTCGTACTGCACTGCTCATCCCTATGCCCTTATCTTGAATAGATATATCAAAGGAATCTTCGGTCACTATAGAACTGACCGTAATTTCAACTCGATTGTCCGAGTATTTTATGGCATTCTCCAGTAGATTTACCCATACATTGGTCATGTGCGACTCAGACATATTCATTTTTAGTTGTATGGGGTCTAAGGCAACCGTTAGCTTCCCGTCATTTTGATCAACGAGCAGGCGAACATGGTCAATGGCGTTTTTCACTGGAATATGCGGGTCAATATCTTGGGTAGTCAATTCCAGTTCGCGGCGATCCAAACTCGAAATTTGCAATACGTTTTCCACTTGGGTGTTCATGCGTTTGCTTTCTTCGCGAATCAGTCCCAAATATTGCGTAACCTTATCTGGTTTGTTGGCAATAACAGGCGTACTTAAGGCGTCTAAGGCGAGCTG
>JAURDG010000209.1 GCA_030828025.1 Flavobacteriaceae bacterium
ACGTATTCGGAATGCAAATTCTGCTGGTCACCATGTGGTTAGTTCTCCAGCGTCAAACGTGAAAAAAGAAATTACAAAGATCTTATTTGATCAAGGATATATTTTAAGCTATAAGTTTGAAGAAACTGAAAACAAGCAAGGAAGTATCAAAATAGCCCTCAAGTATGACGGCATGACAAAAGAACCTGTCATAAAGAAAATTCAACGTATATCAACACCAGGACTCCGAAAGTATACAGGATCAAATGATGTTCCTCGTATCCTCAATGGATTAGGAATTTCAATTGTTTCTACCTCAAAAGGAGTTATGACTGGCAAACAAGCTCAACGTGAAAATGTTGGGGGAGAGTTGTTGTGTTACGTGTACTAAAAAAACAATTAAAACAAAAAAGAAATGTCTAGAGTTGGTAATAATCCTGTAGCGATCCCTGAAGGCGTCACTGTTGACGTTCAGGCAGATAAAGTTATCGTAAAAGGAAAACTAGGTGAACTAGAACAACCGTATGACGGTGTAAGCTTCGAACAAGTCGAAGGTGATATCATTGTCAAAAGAAATTCAGAATCAAAAGACCACAAATCCAAACATGGATTGTATCGCGCTTTACTAGCCAATATGGTTGAAGGAGTGAGCAATGGCTTTACAAAAGAACTTGAGTTGGTAGGTGTTGGATATCGTGCAAGTAATCAAGGTCAACAATTAGATTTGGCTCTTGGTTTCTCTCACAATATTTTATTCGACATCGCTCCTGAAGTAAAAGTTGAAACGATTTCTGAAAAAGGAAAAAACCCGATTATAAAATTGTCCTCCCACGATAAACAACTTGTTGGTTTCGTTGCGGCTAAGATTCGTTCTTTCCGTAAGCCAGAACCTTACAAAGGAAAAGGAGTACGATTTGTAGGAGAACAAATTAGAAGAAAAGCAGGTAAATCTGCATAAGCAATCTAGATATGGCACTAAGTAAAGAAGAAAGAAGATTAAGAATTCGTCGTCGTATTCGCAAAACAATTGTGGGTACTGCTGATGCACCACGTTTGTCTGTCTTTAGAAGTAACAAAGAAATATATGCGCAAATCATTGATGATGCATCAGGGAAAACAATTGTTTCCTCATCGTCAAGAGATAAGGAAATTGAAGCGCAAGAAAATAAAACATCAACTGCAGCAGCTGTTGGGAAAAGTATTGCTGAGAAAGCCCTAAAAGCGGGATTAAGTTCAGTAAAATTTGACCGCAGCGGATACCTCTACCACGGACGAGTAAAGTCGTTAGCGGATGGTGCTCGTGAAGCTGGATTAAAATTTTAACACACAACTATGTATCAAGATTATAAAAACGTAGAATTGGTTAAACCAGGAGGGCTTGAGTTAAAAGATCGTCTGGTTGGCGTACAACGAGTAACTAAAGTAACAAAAGGAGGTCGTGCTTTCGGATTTTCGGCAATTGTTGTTGTAGGAGACGAAAATGGTGTGGTCGGACAAGGACTTGGTAAGTCGAAAGAAGTTGCAGAAGCTATTTCTAAGGCGGTAGAAGATGCCAAGAAAAACCTTGTACGTATTCCAATTACTAAAGGGACACTTCCTCACGAACAAAAAGGTAAATACGGTGGAGCTCGTGTATTCTTAAAACCAGCATCTGCGGGTACTGGAGTTATTGCTGGTGGTGCTGTTCGTGCGGTACTCGAAGCAGTAGGTGTACACAATGTATTATCAAAGTCTCAAGGATCATCAAATCCACATAATGTTGTAAAGGCTACTTTCGATGCCTTACTGCAATTACGTAATGCCGAGACTATTGCTAAACAAAGAGGAGTATCATTGGATAAAGTATTTAACGGATAATTCAGCAAGTCATGGCAAAAGTTAAAGTAAAACAAGTTAAAAGCAGTATCAAGCGTTTGAAAAAACAAAAACAGACACTTGAAGCTCTTGGATTAAGAGGGATTGGAAAAGAAGTAGTTCATGAAGCTACTCCTAACATCCTTGGAATGATAAAAAAAGTAGAACACCTTGTTTCTGTTTCAGAAGCATAAACTTAAATTGGTATGAACTTAAGTAATATAAAACCGGCAGAGGGTTCTGTCCACAAAAACTCAAAACGCCTTGGACGTGGTCAAGGATCAGGTAAAGGTGGAACCGCTGCACGTGGACACAAAGGAGCAAAGTCTCGTTCTGGGTATTCAAAGAAACTTGGATTTGAAGGAGGACAAATGCCTCTTCAACGTCGTGTGCCTAAATTTGGTTTCAAGAACATCAACCGCAAAGAGTATCAAGGAATCAATCTTGACGTACTTCAAGGTTTGGTTGACGATAAAAAAATATCAGATACACTTGCATTTGACGCGATTGTCGAACTTCGTCTAGCTCGAAAAACAGAGTTAGTCAAGATCTTAGGTCGTGGTGAATTAAAATCAGCTATCAAAGTAAGTGCTCATAAATTTACAGCTACTGCTAAAGCAGCTATTGAAGCAGCTGGTGGTGAAGCAATTGAATTATAAACAGTAGGATGAAGAATTTTTTTGAAACGCTAGCGAATATTTATAAAATTGACGAACTAAGGAATCGTATCGCTTTGACGTTATCTATTCTATTAG
>JAURDG010000148.1 GCA_030828025.1 Flavobacteriaceae bacterium
CCCACATATTCATTAAATATGAAATTTCCGATTGATAATCCAAATATCAATCTTGTGTACCTGAATGGCGTTATGGCGGAGACCTCACCAATTCGCATAGCTGAAATCAACGATCCATAACCCACAACACCCAGCGAAACCCCGGCTGCTAAGAACAGCCATGTGTCTCCACCGATTGTTATAAATGATTGCCCAAAGGTGAGTTTAAGAATAATCCCCGCAACAGCAAGAGACAAAAATCCATGGCAACCGAGTGTGAAAATATTCAGTTTTGATGACGACGCCCTACTGGCCAAATCTCGAAAGGCGAACCCGAGCATACCAAGTATTGCCAAAAGCGACAGCAAGCTGAATTCCGCCTCCTCTGGGCTAATAATCATCAAGACGCCAATGAAGCCAAGACCGATGGCTAACCATCTAACAAACCCAACTTTTTCATTAAAAAAAATAGAAGCACCTATGACTACAACCAATGGTGTTGCTTGCAAAATCATCGTTGTTGAAGATAAGGAAGTCAGAGAGAGTGCGAGGGAATAGAATATTCGGCCAAAAATTTCGGTTACAATCCGAGCATGCATTGGCAAACTATTTATCTCAGGAACCAAAATCTCTCTTTTTAAAAGCACCCCTGTTATTGCAAACACCAATGCGCCACCGATGCCTATCAAAAAAATTATTTGGCTAACTGGCAGTTCTTCTGACAGAGCTTTAATGACGCTGTCTTCGCCAGCGAACGCCGCCATTGATAAAATCATAAGACAGCTACCAACAATATTTTCTCGTCCCAATGATTTGTAGTTAGGCTCGCTCATCTATCTTTCCATCCAGCCGCAAAACACATTACTTTTATAGATTTTTACACCTCTACGCGCCAACCTTATTGGCATTTTGGATCCATGAGACGACCTAATATCGAAAAGCTGATGAGAATTTTGATGTCGAATTGGGTTGTCAACAATTTTATTATCTATCAAACTTATGCTCAAATAAGGATTGGGAGGAATAATAATGGACGGGTCAGTCGATCTTAGTTTTGAGTCTTTTAAAGACATTGACAACATGCCAACGACCCAAGGTATGGGTTGGGTCGCGTCTGAGCTTAAACAAGAAGATTGGACAGTTGCTTTAAACTCATCTTCAATCAACGAAATAAATTCTATGGTCAATCAAATAAGGCGAAATCCACTACCCACTCTCTTGTTGACACCTGAACAGTTTGACATTCCCGAACTAACAATCGCTTATAAAAAAGCAAAAGCTATTTGTGATCATGGAGCAGGTTTCGCAGTAATAGATAAACTGCCAATCGATGATTTTGACATCGAAGATATGATCAATGTCTATTGGACTCTTGGACATTTAATGGGGCGGAATGTTGCCCAAAAGTGGGATGGCACAATGATTTACAATGTGACCGACACTGGCAAGAAATATGGGTATGGAGTTAGAGGCTCTGCAACAAACGTGGAACTGGTGTTTCACACAGATAATGCATTCGGCATATCCGTTCCCGATTATGTTGGCTTAATGTGCAAATACCCTGCAAAAAAAGGTGGTTTAAGTCGTTTCTGTAGCTTGTATACAGTTCATTCAAGAATGGAAAATCAATACCCAGCCGAACTTAGACGGCTATATCAGCCAGTTTATTTTGACAGGCAAGCAGAACATGCAGTCGGTGAAGCGAAAACTTCGTATGCGCCTATGTTTAGTTGGAAAAACGGAAAATTGCGTTGCAGAGCAAATAGCTCATTGGTTCGGAAAGGTTACCAAGTTGGTGGGCTTGCAATGGATAGACTTCTAGAAGACGCTCTTGAAGCGATTGATGAAGTAACATCATCATCGGATTTGTGGATAGAGGCACCGCTTTCTAGAGGGGAAGTACAATATTTGAACAATCATGAACTCGGACACTATCGTTCAGATTTTCTTGATCACGAGGATGAAACGAAAAAAAGACACTTATATCGACTTTGGCATAGAACGGATGGAGGTCAGTCCTACGATGGTTAAGTTGTTAGTTCATTTCCAAAAATGCCAGCGGTGAAACAATTTGATCGCTGAATTCATATCCCTAGCGCTGATATATTTCGCTGTGATTGATCCGATAGGTACAATCCCTATTTTTCTCTCAATAACCGAGAATCTCCACCATAAACAAAAACAGTGGATAGCACTCAGAGGCTCATTTGTTGCCTTTTGTGTACTCATGTTTTTTGGTCTCTTCGGTTCTTTTATTCTCACACACTTAAAAATATCAGCTGATACATTTAATATTGCTGGCGGCGCAATCTTATTCATTATTGCTCTGGAAATGGTTAATGGAAGACGACAAGCGCGAAAGAGCAAAGCCGCGGCCGAGAGTGTCCCGAAGGAAGAGTTAATTCGGTTGTCGTCCAGTCCATTGGCAGTGCCATTGTTAGCTGGCCCTGCTGCAATTACTTCAGTAATGATTTTTAGTGATTTCTATAATACTGATTCGTTGTTTTTGAATGTTGGCTCGATATTTTTTGCAATGCTCCTGTCTGCTTTAATACTTTACACCGCTGCTTGGGGGTCGAAATTTATTAATTTGACAATCTCGACTGTTATGTCTCGAGTTGTTGGTATTCTTTTAGCAGCCATAGCAATCCAGACCATACTTAATGGCTTGAACAATTTAGGCATTGTGAACCTTTAGCAGTCAGTGTGGGGCAAAATGTGGGGCAGTGAATACGAAAACCTTATTACCTAAATATAATCAGTGCCTTACGAAACATTCCTGAATCCACCCTCTCCGCCATTATCTTTATATCGATCATTACCGACAAGCATCATGGTGATATGCAAAAGACCGGCCTTTCGGCCGGCCTTTTTTATGTAAGAATCATACAGGTGGTGATTTACGTGTTTAGCTCAATTGTTCAAGCATAGCCTTGAGTTTCTTTTTGCTTTTTCCGATGGCTTTCGCCTTTGATATCTGCGCCTTGTTTGAGGTATCGCCGCCAACAACAACTAAACCGATCATGCCCATACCTTTATGCGGCGTGCACCAATAATAGTAAATGCCCGGGGTCTCGAATGTGACTGATGCCTCTTTCCCGTTTTTCGACTTGAATTTCATATCATTGGGGGATGCAATTATCTCCACATTATGCCCTTTATCGGTCGGCACCCATTTTACAGTCGACCCAGCGGCAATTTCGACAATTTCCTGACTGTAAACCATCCGATTGCCATCCGCGTCTTTGTTGAGCATTTCAACGGTGACGTCACCGGCAATCGCAGGACTTGCTATCAACAAGGACAAACAAATAATTAAAAATCTCATTCACATATCTCCGAACATTGTTTGGTGGAATAACTGACCCAAGGCCGATCAACAGGTCGTCTTTAACGCCGCATTTTTCAATGCGACATTTTAGCGGTTTTGATTTTTGTGCGGGGGCAGCCGCGGCTTTGTTGCAGAGAATCCCGCTTTTTCGACTGTCCAGTAAGCGTTTGCAGTACCTATTGGCACGATGAAGATAGCCGACCTTTGCACTGGTGTTTTTTTATGCCAAATATATCAAACATCACATGAGGGTAGTCCAAATGACGCAAAAACTATTTTTAGATTTCCTGAAAACAAGGCGATCAGTGACAGCAAAAAAAATGGCAAGAGGTAATGTCACCGAGGATCATCTCAGACAAATTTTGGAAGCAGGTATTCGTGTTCCGGATCACGGCGCATTGAAACCATGGAAATTGAAAGTGATCAGAGGTGCCACGCAAAAGCAGCTGGATGAAGAGGTGATTTTTGCAGAATTCATAAAAGCAAATCCCGATACCAGCGCTGAAACCCAATCCATTGAGAAAAACAGGTTTCAAAGAGCTGATACGGTGATTGCGGTTATTTCATCGCCTGTAGAACATAAAAGCATAACAGAATGGGAAATGCATCTGTCTGCCGGCGCCGTTTGCACAACATTGCTCTACGCC
>JAURDG010000167.1 GCA_030828025.1 Flavobacteriaceae bacterium
CTGCTCCACTAATGACCATTTTTACTTTAGATAAGTCTTTTTCGGCTAGCTCTACCGCATTGAGTAAGGCAGCACCAGAGATAATTGCCGTTCCGTGCTGGTCGTCGTGCATCACCGGAATATCAAGTTCTTCAACAAGGCGACGCTCAATCTCAAAAGCCTCTGGCGCTTTGATGTCTTCGAGGTTAATCCCGCCAAACGTAGGTGCAATATTTTTTACCGTTTCCACAAAGGCATCTACATCTTTGGTATCTACTTCAATATCAAAAACATCTATTCCAGCGAATATTTTAAAGAGCAATCCTTTACCTTCCATCACGGGTTTGGAGGCTTCGGGACCTATATCGCCCAACCCCAACACCGCTGTTCCGTTCGAAATAACGGCAACTAGGTTGGCTTTGTTGGTGTATTTATACACATTGCCCAACTCTTTTTCAATTTCAAGACATGGCTCTGCAACTCCTGGCGAATACGCCAACGATAAATCGCGCTGACTCGAATAGGGTTTGCTCGGGTTGACCTCCAGCTTACCTGGTTTTGGTTTTGCATGATAAATGAGGGCTTCACGCCGCTTGCTCTCTTTGCTCATAGGTCTAGCATTAAGTTGTGAAAGGTATTGAATTCTCTTTTATTTAAGAAACGCCAAATTACGCTTCAGGCCTTTAAATCCTGTTCGCTGTACGGCACTAGCCTCAAATAAACGAGTGAATACGTCTTCGGTAATTTCACTCCAATCGTTTTGGGTCAGCTGCAGCATTTCAGGGTTGGGCGCGAATGCAGGTTCCTGATGAGGTGTAGAAAATTTGTTCCACGGACATACTTCTTGACAGATATCGCAGCCAAAAGCCCAGTTTTCAAATTGTCCTTTTACTTCTGTTGGAATCGCATCTTTTAGCTCAATAGTAAAATAAGAAATACACTTGCTCGCATCCAATTGGTATGGCGCCACAAAAGCATCCGTAGGACAAGCATCCAAGCAAGCGGTACAAGAACCACAATGATCGGTTACTGCGCCGTCGGCTGCCAGTTCTACATCTAAAATGAGTTCGGCAATAAAAAAATAAGAACCATGCTGTTTGCGAATCAAATTGGTGTTTTTACCAACCCAACCCAAGCCGCTTTTGGCAGCCCATGCTTTTTCGAGGACTGGTGCCGAATCGACAAACACCCGACCGCCTACTTCGCCTATTTCTTCCTGAATGCGGTGCATGAAGGTAAACAGTTTGTCTTTGATGACGTTGTGATAATCTTTGCCGTAGGCGTAGCGAGCAATCTTAGGCGCAGTCGTATCTTCTTGCGACTCACTAGGAAAATAATTGTACGCCAATGAGACCACGCTTTTGGCTCCGGGCACGAGTTTACGCGGGTCTAGGCGTTTATCAAAGTTACGTGCCATATAGCCCATTTGTCCGTGGTGGTTTTGGTTTAGCCAGGCTTCCATTCTAGGTGCCTCTTCTGCTAAAAAATCGGCTTTGGAAATACCGCACGCCATAAAGCCCAACTGGTGGGCAATCTCTTTAACGATAACAGCATGGCGAGCTGCGCTACTCAAAACAAACCTGTTTGGGCATTGGGCATGGTCTTGCCCAAGTGTTTGTATGCTTTTTCGGTAACCTCACGCCCACGAGGTGTGCGCATCAAAAAGCCTTCTTGAATCAGGAATGGCTCATACACTTCCTCTATGGTTTCACCACTTTCAGAAACGGCTGTTGCCAAGGTGTTGATACCTACCGGACCTCCTTTAAATTTGTCAATGAGTGTTGTCAGGATTTTATTGTCCATTTCATCCAAGCCATACGCATCTACGTGTAAGGCCTTGAGCGCAATCCGTGTGATGTCTAAATCAATCGTGCCGTTTCCTTTGATTTGGGCAAAGTCACGCACCCGGCGCAGCAGCGCATTGGCAATGCGGGGTGTGCCACGACTTCTACTCGCAATTTCGATGGCTGCCTTATCGTGGATGGGAATATGAAGGATGTCGGCACTTCTTGTCACTATTCCCGAAAGCACCTCTGTTGAATAATACTCCAACCTACTGTTGATGCCAAAGCGGGCACGCATGGGTGCTGTTAGCAAGCCCGACCGTGTGGTCGCACCGACTAAGGTAAATGGGCTGAGTTCTATCTGTACCGAGCGGGCATTAGGGCCCGTCTCAATCATAATATCGATGCGGTAATCTTCCATAGCCGAGTACAAATACTCTTCAACTACAGGGCTCAGGCGATGGATTTCGTCAATGAATAACACATCACGAGGTTGTAAATTGGTGAGCAAGCCTGCGAGGTCGCCGGGTTTGTCCAACACGGGTCCAGAGGTGAGTTTTAGGTCAACGCCAAGCTCCTGCGCCAAGATATGCGCTAGGGTGGTTTTGCCCAATCCGGGCGGTCCGTGCAAGAGCGTATGGTCTAAGGCTTCTTCACGTTGGTTGGCAGCAGCGACAAAAATCTCAAGATTTTCCAACACTTGCGGTTGCCCGCTAAAATCTTGAAAGCTAAGCGGGCGCAACGCACGATCGATGTCGTGTTCTTCGCGGCTTAGGTGCTCTCCCGTTGGATCTAGATGTTCATTCATCTACCCAAAGATACGGAAAAGAAAAAAGCCCTGTTATGTCCGTTTTTTAGTAACAAAAACAGGGCGTTGGTTTAAATTATTCTGCTCCGTTGGTGTCTATGATTAGCTGTTGTTTTTCCTCATAGTCTTCCAATTTCAAGGAAATAATGTATATCCCTGATTTTAAATCTCCAACAAATATGTTGTTATCATCCTGTAACTGACCCGTTTTAACAGGGGTGCTAGTGATATCATAAAGTGTGTATGCTATAGAAGTATTTGTTGTTCCTGATTTTAACGTTACGTTTATATAATCGCTTGAAGGGTTCGGATAAATTTCAAATAAAAGCACTCCATCGTTTGTTGAGACATTGGGAAGTGGCTTTTCTGGGTTAGGTGCTGGATTTGGATCTGGATCGGGTACTGGGCTTGGGTCGTAGCAAGGGTTGGTTTCATAAAAGGTTCTCCAGTCTGACCACGAACCACAACTTCCTTTGACACGTACTTTGTATGATAGCGTGGGATTTTGAGTTGACGCTGGAATTATCGTTATGGTATTTCTATAGGTGTACATATAAAATGTGCCGTTTAACTTTTCCCACTCAAAACTACTGCTAGCATCAAAGCCAATACCCTTTATCTCTCTTTCTATTTCAGCACCAAAGCCATCGCAATCACCACGAACAGAAGGTACACTTTCTGATTCTTCTGTGCTGTAACGCCACGAGTCAAAGATATAGGGTTTTTGCACGGCGATTTCCTTGTATATATACTTTCCATTTTCTAGCTCGGCCGTGATGGTTTCGTAGTTGTTTGTACGAATACTACTGCTGGAAACATTAACCGAAAGCTTGTTTTGGCTGTTTATTGTTAACCCTGAACTTACAGACA
>JAURDG010000178.1 GCA_030828025.1 Flavobacteriaceae bacterium
AGTTTTTTTAACCGTTATTATCCTGATTACAATCAAAAGGAGCGAATTGATTTGTTGTTTCGTTTTATTCAGTTTATAGAGCGGCGTGTGGTACTTTTTGATGCCGTAGAGGATGCTGCCTTTTCACGCATCAATAATATGAGTGGTATCGGGACTTTGCGCAACCTTAAAGAAGAAGCTCAAGCCAAACAAAAAACGGCTGAACTCAAGGCGTTGTTACAAGAAATGAATGTCCGCCCAGTGCTTACAGCACATCCCACCCAGTTTTATCCTGGCTCAGTGTTGGGAATTATCACTGATTTGGGAAAGAGCATTAAAGCAAACGATTTAAGCGAAATCAAGCTTCTTTTGGCACAGTTGGGCCGAACACCCTTCTTCAAAAAGAAAAAACCGACACCATTAGATGAGGCTCGTAGCCTTATCTGGTACTTGTCCAATGTGTTTTATCCTTCCGTTGGCACTATTCAATCTTATGTCCAGCGGCATGTATTTATGGATGAACCGTTTACAAATCAAACGGTAAAGCTTGGCTTTTGGCCTGGTGGCGACCGAGATGGAAACCCTTTTGTTACAACCGATATTACCCGAAAAACAGCACAATTGCTGCGCAGCAGCGTTATTCGCAATTACTACAGAGACATGCGAAAGTTACGTCGAAGATTAACCTTTGAAGGTGTCGAAGATATCGTTGCAGAAGTAGAGCGTAAACTCTACAACAGTATTTTTAGGCTAGAAAAAGCACCTGAAATATCCCTTGACGAACTCAAGGGCAGGCTAGAGGATATTTTGGTCAAAGTAGAGCAAGACTATCACGGCTTGTTTGCCAATGAGTTAAAGGATTTTATTGCAAAAGTCAATGTCTTTGGCTATCACTTTGCAAGTTTGGATATTCGCCAGGATTCACGAGTGCACCACGACGCATTTTTAAAGCTGTTAAAGCACACAAACAAAGAAAGTATTACAGATGCTAATTTCGATTATATCGCTGCATCAGAAGATGAGAAAATTGCTTTTTTAACCTCGCTTTCGGGCGATGTATCCCCCGATTCATTTAAGGACGAGGGCGTGCGCAAGGCGTTGGGCTCTATTCGCGCTATGAAGGAAATTCAACACACCAATGGTGAACAAGGGTGCAATCGATACATCATTAGCAACAATCAGACGGCACAAAATATTTTTGAGGTTTTTGCCATGATACGCTTGAGTGATTGGGATACCCCTTCCGTAGATGTGATTCCGCTTTTTGAAACGATACCTGATTTAACAGTTGCTTTGGAGGTCATGGACAAGGTGTATGCAAACTCTGAATACCGAGCACACCTTAGCAGAAGAGGCGACAAACAAACCATCATGCTTGGTTTTTCGGATGGCACCAAAGACGGCGGCTATTTGATGGCGAACTGGAGTATTTACAAGGCAAAAGAAGAGCTTACAGCAATTTCGCGGAAGCATGGCATTAAGGTTACTTTTTTTGACGGGCGTGGAGGACCACCAGCACGTGGTGGTGGGAACACCCATCAATTTTACGCCTCCATGGGCAGTGGAATTGAAGCCGAAGAGATTCAGCTTACCATACAAGGGCAAACCATAAGCTCTAATTTTGGCACCTTGGATTCTTGTCGCTATAATTTGGAGCAACTGCTTAGTTCTGGAATTTCGAATAGATTGTTTGCCGACCGCGTGTTGGATTTGGACAAAGACGATAGGGATACCATAACACGCCTAGCCGAACTAAGCTATACAGCCTATAAAGATTTTAAGGCGCATCCTATGTTCCTGCCTTATTTGGAACATATGAGCACCTTAAAATATTATGCCAAAACTAATATCGGTAGCCGACCTTCTAAACGAAAGTCGAGTAAGTCATTGGACTTTTCAGCGCTTCGAGCTATTCCTTTTGTTGGTAGTTGGAGTCAATTAAAACAAAATGTTCCTGGTTTCTACGGACTAGGTACCGCTTTAGAAACATTGGATGAGGCAGGTGAATTCGATAAGGCCATTCGGTTGTATAAGAATAATGCGTTCTTCAGAACGCTTATTTCCAACTCGATGATGAGCTTGCAGAAGTCATTTTTCAAGCTGACCGCCTACATGGAGCAAGACAAGGCCTATGGTGCATTTTGGACAATTATTCACGATGAATATCAACGTTCAAAGGAATATTTGTTAAAGCTAGCAGAAATGAATACGCTCATGCAAGACCAACCAGCAGGAAAGGCATCCATTCATGTACGAGAAGAAATCGTACAGCCATTGCTCACTATTCAGCAATATGCGCTATTGTCTATTCAAGAAGGAAATTTAAGCGGCGATGCGCTAGAGGTCATGGAAAAAATGGTTACTCGATCGTTGTTTGGAAACATAAATGCTTCTAGAAACTCGGCTTAAGCAGCGTAAAAGTCAAAGGCTTCCTGAATATATTCCACGGGCGCAACTTGATCCCAAACGGGCGCACCCATTTTTTTTAGCAAACAGAAAAGTACCGTGCCGCCCTCATTTTTCTTGTCGTGTGTAAGCAATTGACAGACGTTGGAAATCGTTGCTGCATCAAAATCAACTTTTGGATAAATGGTGTCAAAAACATGTTTGATGCGTTTGGCATCATCCATGGAGAACCCGTTCAGCTTAACAGAAAGGTATGCTTCGAGTACCATGCCAATGGCTATAGCTTCCCCATGTAACAATCGTTGCTTATCTGGAGCTACCATAAAGTGCGATTCGATAGCATGCCCTAGCGTATGTCCAAAGTTCAACACCTTACGCAACCCACGCTCGTAGGGATCCTCAGAAACCACTTTTGCCTTTACGCCAACAGAGTGATAAATATGCGGCAGTATAGCTGTTCGATCCAAAAAACTGCTTAAGGTGTCAAAATATTCTGGCTCTTGAATGATGCCGTGCTTTAACATTTCGGCGTAGCCGCTACGGTATTCGTTCTCTGGTAAAGTTTTAAGAAATTCAGAGTCAACCAACACCATTTTAGGCTCTTCAATAACTCCCACTTGATTTTTAAGCGGCCCTAAATCAATGCCTGTTTTTCCACCAATAGAAGCATCCACCATGGCCAATAACGAAGTTGGGATATTGATAAAATCAATCCCACGCTTAAAGGTACAGGCTACAAACCCACCCAAATCGGTAACCACGCCACCGCCTAGGTTTATGAGTAAACTCTTGCG
>JAURDG010000058.1 GCA_030828025.1 Flavobacteriaceae bacterium
ATCATCACAAACCAATTTTCCTTGCCGTTGGGTGCATCGGTCGGCACGTCTTTAGCCGTTATGTTGACATAGACCGTCGGATCGTGGTAGAGTGTTTTTTGCTTAAAAATAGCCGTAAACTCTGCTGCATAATCCTCTGAAAAAAAGATGTTATGTAAGTCCAATTCAGGGAACGATTTGCCGATCCCCCAATAAAAAATAACCGCTGAACTGGAACGCTCTTGCTTTAAGATTTTTTCAGGTTGTTTTTGGTCTGGCAATAGCTTTCTATAGGTTGGTACAATATCCATATTGGAGACTACAATGTCGGCGTGATGCTGCATACCATTTGCCAAAACGCCTACGGCTTTTTTGTTTTTGATGATGATTTGCGTTACAGCATTTCCCAAATGAAACACAACGCCTTGCCGTTTGGCTAGTTCACATAGTGATTGGCTGATATCGCTCATCCCATTTTTTGGAATATAGGTGCCGTAGTGCTGCTCTAGGTGCTGTACTAAGGTCATCATGCCGGGTGTTTGATACGGATTGGAACCATTATAGGTAGCAAACCTGTTGTAAAACTGCACCAAATGCGGTTCTTTTAATTGAGATTGATTTACCTTATTTAGTGAGGTATCGATCTCAAATGAAAAATAGTTAGCAATCCCGATAAGGGTTTCTTTCCGAAGATAGGTTTTCCATTTGTGTAATGACCGCTCTAAAAACAAAGTACGCGTTCGATCAAATTTCTTTTTTGCTTTTGATAAGTACTTCTGCAATGTTGTGCTTGGCACTCCCAATTTTTCCTCTACCTCATCCACAAAGCGTTGGGTATCGCCATAGGCGCTTAGGCGCATGCCATCTTCCCAAAAGTATTTGCAGGCAATGGATTTACGGCTGTAGTTAAAGTGCTGCTTGGGGTCTTCGCCGCATAATTCAAATAGCTCATCTACAAACTGAGGCATGGTAAACAAAGACGGCCCAGCATCAAAACGGTAGTCGCCCAAATTAAAAGTTGAAAGTTTACCGCCCACATAGTCATTTGCCTCAAATACTGCTACTTGATAGCCTTTTTGCGCCAAACGAATCGAAGTAGCGATGCCACCAATTCCTGCCCCAATGATAATTGCTTTAGCCATCTGAGTTTAAAGTTAAAGTGCGCACAGCAAAACGCGCAAATAAATCTTCTTTATACCAGTTTTGTTTTCGTGTCTTTTTGACAATTGCTGCATGATTTGTGTTCTTGTAGGCAAATGATTTTACATCATCTAGGCTTTCCCAAATGCTGAATGTTGCTTGTTGTATTAGTGGCCATTCGCCTATTCCTTTAAACCAAATAACACCCTTGGCGTTTTGAATGGCTTTAGATGCTTTCGGGACAGCACGCCAAAATTCTAGCAATCGACTAGGTCGTAATGTCGCTCGAGTAATAATGCCGATTTGCTCCTCTGGATATAGGTCGCGTGGCGCAGCAATAAATGGATTTCCTTTCCCCCAAAGGCCATGGCTCTTAAGGGTGTGTAATAAAAAATGTTGCTGTGTTGTCGAGTGTGCAACGAATGCTTTCATCATTGTACTCTGATTTAAAAACGCGGTAGCCTTGGCTTTATCTTCCCAAACAGTCAATAATGCATAGCTGGAAAAGTCGGGCCATAGACTAAATCCTGAACCTGATCCTGTACCCAAAGTTTTAACAAATTTAATACCTGAAGCATCCATTATTCGGGGTAGCGCACGTTGCATTTGCGAAAACGCCCAAAACTTGTTTTCTGTATATGAAAAGAAACTTAAAACAACCTGCTGTCCCATGTGTTAAAGATAGGGTAAAGCAACAAATATAATCTGGCAAGCAAGGGCAAATGTAATTCAGTATTTAAAATGTATTTTTGACAGAAATAAAAAGATCTTGAAAAAACAATTTAGCACCCTTGCTTTTTTTGTTGTTGCCACCAGCTTCGGGTTTACACAAGAAGTCCTCGAACACTACGAGCTTCCGTTGGTTCTGGAGGAAACTTCTGGGCTTACCATGCTAAACGATACCCTTTGGACGCACAACGATTCGGGCAATGAAGCCGCACTCTATGCCATCAGCACCAAAGGAAAACTTCTTGCCAAAAAGAAACTAACGAAGCACATCAATATCGATTGGGAGGATATTACCACAGCAAATGGAAGACTGGTGGTGGCAGATATGGGCAATAATTTTGGCACGCGCAAAAACCTCTATTTATTGGAAGTAGCCCTTGAGCATCATGAAGCTGTCGTTTTGGATTCCATCCCTTTTTATTATCCAGAACAGACAGACTACAGCTTTAACCAAGCAACGCCTTTTGATGCCGAAGGCTTAATTTTTATTGACGGGCAGTTGCTCTTATTTTCCAAAAACAGAAAGACAAAAACAACAGAACTTTATTTATTACCTCGCTCAAGTGCAGAAAATAAAGCTGCCAAAAAAATAGGCTCGTTACCCGTGGGCTCGCTCATTACTGGTGCCGACTTTGACCATGTAAGCAAAACACTCGTTTTAACTGGATATGGCAGTTCCCATAATCAATACCTCTATGTCATTCGAAACTTTAACCTTGAATCCCTTGCTGAAGTGGATTTTACCCAACATGCCCTTGATTTTAAGGGAGCACAAATAGAAGCGGTATATATTATTGATGCACATCAGGTCTGGATTACTTCCGAAAAAACAAGTGCATATCCTGCTTTTCTGGCTAAAATCGCCATTTAACAAACGATAAGGCAGGTCGTCAGACGATTTGTATCTTAGCAAAAAAATAAGCTATGCCTGATATTGTTGCTTTTGGCGCAAGTTCGAGCCAAAATTCCATTAACCAAAAACTGGCGCATTTTGCTGCCAAACAAATTCCAAACGCCACCATCAAGTTGTTAGATTTGAATGATTTTGAGATGCCCATTTACAGCACAGACCGCGAAAAGGAAGGGATTCCTGAAAAGGCGCATGCCTTTAAAGCAGAGCTTAAGGCTGCTGACGGTATCCTCATTTCTTTTGCCGAGCATAACGGAGCATATACCACTGCTTTTAAAAATATTTTTGACTGGATATCACGATTGGAGAAACCAATATGGTGCGGCAAACCCATGTTTTTGTTGGCAACTTCTACGGGTCCTCGTGGTGCCCTGACGGTCCTCGAGCTTGCCCACATGCGGCTTTCAAGAGACAATCCCAACATTCCGACCTTTTCGCTTCCATCTTTTGCTGAAAATTTTAGTGACGACAACGGCATTATAGCTGCTGAGCTTCGAGCGGCATTTGATAAGGCACTCGCCGATTTTGTGGCGCAGCTACAGCAATAGCCACCCCGCCATAACAAGCATAATGGCATTTTCGATAAAGGTGGCTTCAGTCATGGGAAGATTAAGGACACTGCCCAAACACGCACATTGCAGATGTTTTTTTTGAAACAGTACCCGAACCACCCCAATGGTGGTCATACCCAAAATAAAAATGGTTGCCCATAAAATCGATTTTGGGACAAAATCCACAATAAAACAAATGCCTAGTGTCAACTCCAAAAATGGATAAAGCCACCCATAAATTCCAAGCTTTGCAGCAAGTGGGTCGTATTGACGAAAGCTCTGCTGAAAGCCTTTAATATCCAAGAGCTTAAAGAATGAAAAAATCATAAAAAACATCCCCATAAAGTCGTACATCATGGAGGTTCGGCTCCATGATTCCCTATGAATTAGCGCAGTAGTTCCAATGATAAAGGCAAAAATCAACAGAAGTGGCATTAACTGCTTTAGCTTAGATTTTGGTTGCATAGAAGCATCCAGCAAACTGTATTTTTTGGGAAGTACCTCTTGTACTTCTACATTCGTCAAGGTTCTAGTTGCATGAACCTCCACTTTGCCCGATTCGTGCTGAACCGTAACTTTTTGTACGTCATCTAATGCTTGAAAAGTTTTGGTTATTGAAGCAGCGCAACCGCTGCAAGTCATACCCGATACGAAAAAGATTTGTTTGGCCATAGCTGAGAATTTATAAGACCATCGGAACTTCAATAAGCAATACGTGTGCATTCTGATGGGCGACTAATTCAAAAGTAGCTGTTTCTGTTATAGCAGCCGCATCCCTACGTGAGAATAGTTGTTCGCCAATTTCTATTTCGCCCTCAATAACAAAAGCATACACGCCGTTTCCTTCAGCCTTGAGGTCGTAGTAAACCGAATGCTCGGCATCCAAATCGAGCAAATGAAACCAGGCATTTTGGTGAATCCAAACACCATCATCGTCCGGATGTGGAGACAAAATTTGAAAGGGTTCGTTCTTTTTATGTAGCGTGTGAATAGGAATCTGGTCATAACGAGGTGCTACATTTCGTTTATTGGGAAATATCCACAACTGCAATAAATTGATTTCTTTATCTGGGTTTTTATTGTATTCGCTGTGATAAACACCGGTTCCAGCGCTCATAACCTGAATTTCACCCTCGCAAATAACGGCTGCATTCCCCATGCTGTCCTTGTGTTCTAGGTCGCCCTTTAAGGGAATAGTGACAATTTCCATATTGTCATGCGGATGGGTTCCAAAGCCCATGCCACCTTGAATTATGTCATCGTTTAAAACCCGAAGTGCGCCAAACTGAATGCGTTCGGGATTAAACCAACTGGCAAAACTAAAACTGTGTTTGGCTTGCAGCCAACCGTGATCGGCACTTCCTCTCGAATCTGCGGGGTGAACAACTACTTGCATAAGATTAAATTTAAATAAAGTCCGCCACTATTTTTCCTGATATCAGCGCAGGCGGAACGCCAGGCCCAGGAACAGTAAGCTGACCTGTAAAATATAAGCCTTCTACTGTTTTGCTTTTCATTTTTGGGCGTAAAAATGCCGTTTGGCGCAAGGTATTGGCCATGCCGTATGCGTTGCCCTTGTAGGAGTTATACACTTCTTTGAATTCTTTGACACAAAAGGATTCGTTGAATAAAATATGGGGCTTGATGTCACATCCTGAAAGGCGTTCCATGCGTTCGATAACAATATCGAAATAGGTTTGTCTTAACGCAGGGGTGTCTTCTAAGTCGGGAGCAATAGGAATTAAGATAAAACAGGCTTCCTTTCCTTCAGGGGCCATAGCGGCATCACTTTGCGATGGAAGATTTACATAAAACAAGGGCTCTTTTGGCCACTCAGGCGTGTCGTAAATACTAGCTGCATGTGCATCAAAATCAACATCAAAGAAAAGGTTGTGATGTGCGAGCTTGTCTATTTTTTTGTCGAGCCCGATATAGAAAAGTAGTGAAGACGGCGCAAAGGTTTTTTTGTCCCAATACGCTTCCGAATATGCGCGCTTCTCTTTGGGCAAAAGTGTTTCGGTGTGGTGATAGTCTGCACCAGAAATAACCACATCGGCAGCGATATGCTCTTGACCGATACGCACGCCTGTTGCGACACCATCCGTAAGTAAAATTTCATCTACACCCTTATTTGTATGGTATGTGACGCCTAAAGATTCGCCGAGCTGTACCATAGCATGTACAATTTGATACATGCCACCTTCTGGATGCCAAGTGCCCAAGCCAAAATCGGCATAGTTCATAAAGTTATAAAAGGCAGGTGTGCTTTCGGGTTTGGCGCCCAAAAACAATACTGGAAATTGCAGCAAGGAGCGTAGCTTCTGATTTTTAAATTGTTTTTCTACCTGTCGGCGAATATTGGTAAAAAACAAGCCGAGCTTTTTGACTGTTTGGGGCGTTACGAGTTCTAGGGGCGAAACACCGGGTCGATAAACCAAATCCTTAACGGCAATCTCGTAATTGTTACGTGCCTTTTCTAAAAAGCGTGTCAATTTTTTGCCGCTTCCTGGTTCTATCGACTCAAAACGAGCAGCAATTTTGGGAATACTGTCCTCAACAGGAAATACATCATCGGCACCAAAAACGACCTGATAGCCTGGAGCAAGTCTGTTTAATGTATAATAGTCGGCGACTTTTTTTCCAAAATCGGCAAAGAACGCATCAAAAACATCGGGCATCCAGTACCACGATGGTCCCATATCAAAGGTAAATCCTTCTTTTTTAAATTGTCTGGCACGACCACCAAGTGAGTCGTTTTTTTCAAACACCTGAACCTCGTGCCCCTTTTTTGCCAAATAGCAGGCTGCAGATAATGAAGAAAAACCAGAACCAATAATGACAATTTTTTTCATCTATTCAGAATTGCACAAATCTCTTTGTTGTTTATTGCCCGTTATGGGCTTTCATAGCCATACAAATTTACATTATTATTCATGGAAACCCATACACGTTGTGGGTTTTGCCAAGCCATAATTGATTAAATAAGGATTCTACTCTGGTCAACAATGTGCCTTTTACCCGTTGCTAATGGCTGTTTGTGCGCGCCTGAAACTGTCTATTGCCACGAAGTAATCTGGATCTTCCAAGACATTTACATCACAAATTTTTTCTGCTTTTTTAATCAATTTAACGCAGTCCGCAGACAGGTGCCGAAGATGAATGTTTTTTCCTTTTTTAAGGTAGCGTTCGGTAAGCTTATTCACGCATTCTATTGCCGATTGATCCATCAGTCGAGAGTCTTTAAAGTCAATAACAACCTCATCTGGATCGTTTTGTACATCAAACTTGCTGTTGAACAGTTCTATGGAACCAAAAAACAAAGGGCCATAGATTTCATAGTGCTTCACACCGTGATCGTCTATGTGTTTCCGTGCACGAATGCGTTTGGCATTTTCCCAAGCAAAAACCAAGGACGAGACCACAACACCTGCCAATACAGCAATGGCCAAATCAAATATTACTGTAAGACCAGTAACCAAAATAATGACAAGTACATCCGCTTTTGGCACTTTGTTCAACACCTGAAATGAACTCCATGCAAAGGTTCCAAAGACCACCATAAACATCACACCCACCAAAGCAGCAATGGGTACTTGCTCAATATAACTAGCACCAAAAAGAACAAAGCACAATAAAGCAATTGCTGCAGTAATTCCCGACAAACGACCACGCCCTCCAGATTTAATGTTGATGATGCTTTGCCCAATCATGGCACATCCACCCATACCACCAAAAAACCCGTTGACGATATTGCCCAATCCTTGAGCTGCACATTCGCGATTGCCACTTCCGTGTGAATCGGTTAACTCATCAATAAGGTTGAGTGTCATTAAAGATTCGATCAAACCAATGGCTGCCAAAATACAGGCGTAAGGCAAGATAAAAAAGAAATTATCCATTGTTAGGTCAACAATGGGCACATTAAAACTAGGGAAGCCTGCTTGGATACCATCGCCGCCATTTGCCAAAACAAAAGAGCGCACCGTTTCTGTTTCTAAATTTCCAAAAATAACGAGTAAGGATACCACGAGTATAGCGGTTAGTGCCGCAGGAATTTTTTTGGTCAAAAAAGGCAAGCCAATCATTATTGCCATCGTTAGTGCAACAAGACCAATCATGGTGTAAAGTGCTGATCCCGAAAGCCATTGACCTTGGCTTTTAAACATGCCGAGTTGCGAAATAAAAATGACAATCGCCAAGCCATTTACAAAGCCCATCATGACCGAATAAGGTATCATGCGAACGAATTTACCAAGACGAAGCACGCCGGCAAAAATCTGAATAACACCAGCCAAAATGAGCGTAACAAACAAAAATTGAAGTCCTGCCATTTCGCTACCACCTAGAG
>JAURDG010000218.1 GCA_030828025.1 Flavobacteriaceae bacterium
AATGCCGAACAGCTTTGGGATACTACAATGAATCCTGAGTTTAGAACCCTACGTCAAGTCACTATCGATAACGGTGGCGAAGCAGATCGAGTGTTTTCTATGCTCATGGGTGATGAAGTGCCTCCAAGGCGTGAGTTTATTGAAAAAAATGCCATTTACGCAAATATTGACGCCTAAGTTTTTTTAGTATTGGCACGCGCCGTATTTTTACAAAACCAAAATAAAACACCATGAAAGTAACGATTGTAGGTGCTGGTAATGTAGGTGCTACATGCGCCGATGCCATAGCTACCAAGCAAATTGCCAGCGAGGTAGTACTACTAGACATTAAAGAAGGGTTTGCCGATGGAAAAGCCCTTGACATGATGCAAACTGCCACTACTCTTGGTTTTAACACCAAGATTGTTGGAACTACAGCTGATTATACCAAAACAGCAAATAGCGATGTTGTTGTTATTACGTCAGGAATTCCTAGAAAACCAGGAATGACGCGCGAGGAACTTATAGGTATTAATGCAGGTATTGTGCAGTCTGTTGCTGAAAATATTTTGGCACACTCGCCAGATGCCATCATAGTCGTGGTATCCAATCCAATGGATACGATGACCTATTTGACCCTGAAGAAAACAGGTTTACCCAAAAACCGAATTATTGGAATGGGTGGTGCTTTAGATAGCTCGCGCTTTAAGACCTATTTGTCTTTGGCACTTGATAAACCCGCCAACGATATTCACGGCATGGTTATTGGCGGTCATGGCGACACCACGATGATTCCATTAACTCGATTTGCGTCGTATAACGGCATTCCAGTATCTACGTTACTTACACAAAATGCACTCCAACAGGTAGCAGCAGATACTATGGTCGGCGGTGCTACACTAACAAAACTCTTGGGCACCTCGGCTTGGTATGCTCCCGGAGCTTCTGTTGCTTATTTGGTAGATAGTATTTTGAACGACCAAAAGCGCATTATTCCATGCTCCGTATATTTGGAAGGCGAGTATGGACAAGAAGATATCTGTATTGGTGTTCCTTGCGTCATTGGACGTTCGGGTTGGGAAACGATTGTAGATGTGAACCTGAACCAAGAAGAACAAGCAACTTTTAATAGGAGTGCCGCAGCCGTTCGTGCCATGAACAGTGCTTTAGACAGTGTCTTGAAATAAGCGCTACTCTTTATAATTCAATTTTTTTATCTGAGCGGATACGTTATATTTGCTCGTCTTATTTGCGACTTTAAACTATCAATAATGAAGAATAACGGACTTATCTTACTTTTTACCGTTTTGTTTGGGCTAGTTAGCCTTTACCAACTTTCGTTTACGTTTGTTTCATCAAAGGTTGAAGCAGATGCCAAAGCCTATGCACAAGCATCGGTTGATCCAAACGATTCAGAATATTTCACGCGTGTTGACTTGGCAGAAAGAGCGTACTTAGACTCTATTGCAGATCAAACAATTTATGGCTTCTTTAAATACAACACCGCCAAAGATCGCGAATTGAATAAAGGACTTGACCTTAAAGGTGGAATCAACGTCATACTGCAAGTTTCGGTAAAGGATATCTTAAAAGGATTGGCCGAAAACTCACGGAACGTCGTCTTTAACCGTGCTTTGGAAGATGCTGATGCGCTCCAAAAACAATCGGATGATACCTATGTGGAAAGTTTCTTTATCGCTTTTGATGCCATAAAAGGTGATCAAAAACTAGCAAGTCCTGATATTTTCGCCAATAGGACTTTGAGTGATGACATCAATTTTAATATGTCGGATGAAGAAGTACAACCCATTATCCGAAGAAAAATTGATGCCTCTATTGTCTCTGCATTTGAAGTATTGCGCAAGCGTATTGACAAGTTTGGTGTTACCCAACCCAATATTCAGCGATTGGGTAATTCTGGACGTATTCTTGTTGAGCTTCCTGGTGCACGTGATGTAGAACGCGTAAAAAAACTATTGCAGAGTACGGCTCAATTGGAGTTCTGGGAAACGGGTTCAAATCAAGCCTACGGTAGCTTTTTGGCGCAAGCAAATGAATTGCTAAAACCCATTGTAGCAGCAGAAAAAAAGACTGCTGATGAGGAAAGTTCTGAAATAGACGACTTGCTCTCTGATGTTGCTGCACAAGATTCTGTGAATACTGTAGTCAATCCAATTTATGACTACATCAAAGGATTTGGCTATCAGGGTGGACCCGTACTGATGCAGGTTGATGTTGATGACCAGCCTATTGTAGATGATTATATCAATCGGTCGGATGTTCGAAAATTACTTCCTGAAAATTTAAAATTCACCAAGTTTTTGTGGGGAATTCCAGATGCTCAGACGGATCTAGTTGATTTGTACATCATTAAGGCAAATAGAGCCAATGAACCACCACTGAGCGGAAGTGTCATTGTTGATGCTGCGCAAACCTACGACCAATTAGGTG
>JAURDG010000157.1 GCA_030828025.1 Flavobacteriaceae bacterium
CCCACATAGCAAAAGAACCAGCAGTATCAATCTCAAGAAGCAAGTTACCTGCACCGGTTCCTCGTAAATAACTTTTTGTTTCTGGATCAACGACAATTTCCACTTGTGCATCAGGTGTAACGTCTAAATCAAAGCGAAGCTGTAAGCCTCGAACATTCGTGTTTATTTGCTCATTCGATTGAGCTATTTCTTTCTTTTCAACAAAGTTTATGTACGAAACATCACCAATTGCCGTGTCGTACTGAATCGGAATAAACATATTCGTTCCCTGTGCTGTTTTGCCAGTTACATCAATTTGCATATTCGTAAAAGGCCCAAACAAATGTGCGTTCCCTGTGAAATGGGCATCGCCGTAATACAATGCCGTTTGTGTAAAATCGGTATCGAGTACGTTTAGATTATTCGCATCGATTTGCATATCCAAACGCCAAGTGTCAAAGGAATTGTGGCTGAAATTTCCATGCAGCACACCTTGTTGCGACTTTTCATAAGCGACAAATGGTGCGGCATCTATTGTCACCTGAGAAGCATCAAAAATAAACGGAACAGTCTCTGTAAAATGATAATGTGTATTCAAATAAGGCACAGACAAGGATAAATCATCAACGTTCAAGACACCATTTGCAACCAACACATCATCAACTGTTTGGAGGCGTATATCGCCATTTGCATTTCCGTAAAAAGGGTTAAAAACGTTTGCAGTCAACCCAGCCAACAAGGATAAGTTATAGTCAACAAACGAAACAGAAACATCTACCTGAGGTTTTTGTTGCAACACCCCTATTTTTCCCGAAGCACTAACCACATCTTCGCCTTCATCTTCTAATCTAAACGCCAATTGATATGCTGTGGCACCTTGTTCCGATTGTAATGTAACTGTGGCATCGCCTAAACGTGTGTCATTCAATTCTAAGTTATGAATCGCTACATTCGAACTTCCTTCTATTCCTTTTGGTGTTTGCTCAATGTTCAAAAATCCATTGACAACACCTTGCCAATAGTTCTTTTTAAAGGAAAGTACTTCATCAATCTTTACTTTATTGAACCCCATATTAAGCGAAAAGGACTCATTGCCTTTTTGGGCAGCTTTTAAAGAAATAGCAGCGTCTTCATTGGCCAATTTGACTTCTGAAAGTGAAAAATTGGTCAGGTTGATAAACTTTAATTTTGGTGCTTCATTTTGACGCTGGAGTTGCCACCTGTTTTGATCAAAAACAAAATTTGCTTGCTCAATTTCCAAGACAGCATGCGATTCTTTATCGAATGTAAAGGTCGTTTGAACTTGACTAGTCCCCGTTTTGCTTTTGGACATGTCAAATGACATATCGCCCAGAAGTGTATCATCGACCAATCGAGTTGCCAGATGAAGATTGTTCACTTCGCCCCTTTCGTGTACTATTTTTTCTATTGAGAGGTTAGAATATTCTTCTGGTTTGGCAGCATCGAGCGTGAAAGAAAAATTGCTTAGCGTATTATTCTTAATAACGGCTTTTGGAATACGCACATCAAGACTAAACAGTTGTTCTTTGCTGTTAATACTGCCTTTTATAAAGGTGTTGTTGTCCAACGAAACCTGATTACCAAAGAAAGCCGTCGCAAGTTTGTTTCGAAGATTAAAATTAAAATCTACATATTGATTGGGTGTTATCTTATACGGCTGGTAATGTGGATATTGGGCTCCTGCTGCGTTCTGTATGAGTTTAAAAAATTCAGTGGGTTTAAAATAACCAATCATCACGCCGGAAACTACATCATCAGAGCTGACGTTAATCACGCGTACAGCTTCATTCAGTCGAGACTGTAACGCCAAAGACGAAAATCTAAATGAATCAACAGCCGATTGCAACCGACCATTTTCAATATATAAGTCGCCTATCATTTCATCTAAACTGTTTCCTTGAAGTGCCAAGTCAATAGAGCCAGAAAAAATGGAATTTTTATCCTTGTTCGTCAGTCCAAAAACAGCCAAATCCATGTGTTTGATGTCACTTGTAAAGGAAAAGTTGCGCACAGCATCAAAGTTGATTTTTCCAGAAAGATTGAGGCGTGCTGCTTCATCGTTGATTTGTAGATTCCCATTAAAAAGTTGTGGATTTACAAACCCTTCAAGCGCTATTACATCGTAGCTATAATCACGATAATAAAAATCTGTTAGTGAACCTTTAGCGGAAGCCGTTAAATTATCCAAATCTAGACCTGTTCCCGTAAGTGTCATGTTCAAACCAGTGGTTCCAAGGGTAGGCACATCAATCATAGTTCCCAAATCGATATGCGCACTTTGCAGCTGTACTTTGTATGTGAAATTAGTTGCACGTGTGTCGATTGACATATTCGTAGCTAGGTCGCCCAAATCAGCGTTGATATTCATATCAATTTGCCAAAGTTGGTTTGCTAATGTAGCCGTACCATTCGATTTTAACGAACCAAAGCGACTTATAAATGCACTTGTTTTCGGGTTGATATTGCTTGGCATTACTTGGTTGGACTTATCAATAACCAAAGACCAATTGCCCGAAATAGTACGATTTTTTCGAAGCAAATCTTTACTAACTCCTGAAAATTCAAGTATGTTATTACCAACCGCCAGCGATAAATCGTCAACGTGTAAGTGTTGAAGCGAACCTGAAATGTTGCCCTTTAGGTTACTTTCATCAAAAGGCACGGCAATAGGTAAAAATGAAATCAAGTCTTTTCCAAATTTGGAGGCAGATAGATCTAGGTCAAAAAATACGCTGTCTGCAAAGGCTGAAAGTCCATGAACGGGATAACGCAAATCGGCGTTGAATGAAACGAAACTTTTTGTGGTCTGCAAGCTAGCTGCTGACAACTGCATTGAAGTTGGTGTATAGGAATAGTCTCCACTTAACGAAGTAATCTTAATGTTCTTCAACGGACTATGCGCATCTATCTGGTCGATAGTAGCAGAAACATGATCATCAACAACCTTAAAGTGTTCAATTGCTGCATTTAATGAAGTAAAATTTAACGGTTTTGATTCGGCTTTGTTTTGATTGTGTAACTGGAGTTTTGCATTTGTTAGACGTATAGAAGACAGCTTGTCATTGGTTCTAGGGTTTTGCTCCTCATTGTTTTTAGAAAAACGAGCAAAAAACTGATTTATGTTTGATTTTTCTTCATCTTTATACGTGATGATGTTACATGAAACATCTTGGAGCATCACATCGCCCAAGTCATTGTTACCCTGCAAAAAAGCACGTAGTTTTAACGCACTTAAGCGTAAATAACCGATATAAATAAGTGTATCTTGTTGGTGATCTATAGCCAAGACATCTCGAAAAATGGCACTGCCAAAAGGAGAAACTTGAACCGTCCCCAAGGTAACATGAGTTCCAAAATTATCAGCCACTCTAGCAGCAATGCGATTTCCAAGAAATGTTTGGGTTGCTGGCAATAAAATTATGGTGAAAAAAACGACACAAAGCAGCAGAAGAATCAAGGCGATTCGATGAAATCTAAATTTTCGAGCTGGTTTCTTTTCCAAAGTATTAATTTTGTGTCAATTTATTTCTTGTGGCTAGCATTATACTTGGGATTGAAACTTCTTGTGATGACACAGCTGCTGCTGTGTTAGTCGATGGAACTTTACGTTCTAACGTTGTCGCACAGCAACTTGAGCATGAGTCACACGGAGGTGTTATTCCCGAGCTTGCATCAAGAGCACACGTCCAACGCATTATTCCTGTTGTGGAAGCAGCGTTGTCACAAGCAAATATCGACAAAAAACAGCTAACTGC
>JAURDG010000107.1 GCA_030828025.1 Flavobacteriaceae bacterium
GGGATGTCAGTAGTGTAGCCACTCTGCGCAATATGTTTTATGGTGTCACCTTGTCAACCGCACATTACGATGCGCTTTTGGACAGTTGGTCGAACCAAAACGTATATAGCAATGTTTCGTTTCACGGCGGATACAGCAAATACTGTACCCGTGGCGAAACAGGAAAAGACGCACTCGGCGCCAAAGGCTGGACCATAACCGATGGCGGAAAAGACACCGATGCCAATTGCGACCCCCTTAAGTTTATTACCTCGTGGAAAACCACCGCAGACAATGAAAGTATTACCATTCCTACGTTTTCGGGCGAAACCTATGACTACACGGTGGATTGGGGCGATGGGAATACCTCCACAGGACAAACGGGCGATGCCACACACACCTATGCTAATGCAGGCACCTATACCGTCAGCATTACAGGCACCTTTCCCAGGATTTATTTTAACTATGCGGGGGATCGAGCTAAAATTTTGGAAGTAACCCAATGGGGTACCAATGCCTGGACATCTATGGGATATGCTTTTTTTGGATGTAGCCAGCTTACCCTTACGGCTACCGATGCGCCAAACCTGACCAATGTAACTGATATGAGCTATATGTTCTCTAGTACTGCTTCCTTTACTGGAGACCTTAGCGGTTGGGATGTCAGCAATGTAACCAATATGCAATCTATGTTTTATGAGGCTAGTTCCTTTAACGGGGACCTGAGTGCTTGGGATGTCAGTAATGTAACCGATATGAGTGATATGTTTTCTTGGACTTCTTCCTTTACAAGTAACCTTAGCACTTGGGATGTCAGCAATGTAACCAACATGAGCTATATGTTTGCTTGGGCTTCTTCCTTTAACGGAGATATTAGCGGCTGGAATGTCAGTAATGTAACTGATATGAGTGATATGTTTTCTGGTGCTGGTACCTTTAACGGAGATATTAGCGGCTGGGATGTCAGCAGTGTAACCAACATGAGCTATATGTTTTCCTGGGCTTCTTCCTTTACAAGTAACCTTAGCACTTGGGATGTCAGCAGTGTAACCACCATGGGCTATATGTTTTCTTGGGCTTCTTCCTTTAACGGCAACCTTAGCGGTTGGGATGTCAGTAATGTAACCAATATGTCTGCTATGTTGGAGGGCGTAACCCTATCCACGGCTAATTATGATGCGCTCTTGGACAGTTGGGGCAAACAAAACGTACAGAGCAATCTGTCCTTTCATGGCGGATACAGCAAATACTGTGACCTAGGTGAAACAGGAAAAAGTACGCTCGAAGCAAAGGGTTGGACGATCAACGATGGCGGAAAAGACACCGCTGCCAATTGTGGAACCTTAAACCTTAGCGAACCTAGCGCCATGCCTTGGGCGATAGCGCCCAATCCTACTGCTGCAGTCTTGCACATCAGCGGCAGTACGCCCGTGCGCCGTGTTCAGGTGTATTCTATAGACGGGAAAAAGCAACTGGAGCAAGCAGGCTCACAACACATTTCGCTCGAACATCTCGAGCAAGGCGTGTATTTGCTCAAGCTAGAAGGTGCCAAAGAAACACATACGTTTAAGGTTATCAAGCTATAACGGTGGTCTAGCAGCACTACGGTCGCATAGCTGCAAAGCTAGCTTGCTGTAGCGATGGATGCGGCGCATACATTTTAGTCAATCGGTAATCCAGGGATATATTCCTTAACCTCCGTTTTGCTGTACAACTCTTTGGGAAGAACGCTGTGTTTTAGGCTAAATGCATCAAATTCTTTTTTGGAAATAGGGGTAATGGCATTAAAATGGATGCTTTTCAGCTCGGTGGCTTTAATGGCAATATGGACGTCCATAGCCAGCACGTTTTGTCGGTTTCTGCCTTTTACCACTTTGTTTTTTTCAATGATGGTTATGGGCCTTTTTATACCCATCTGCTGCTGATAGGCTTCATCAATGTGGTACAAGGTGTATTTGCCCAGATGGTTTTTTACAAAGGTATAGCGCTTGTTGTTGAGGCGTTCTTCAAAGAATAAGCCAAACAACTTGAATCTTGTTTCGTGTTTGTTGCTTTGATAGACCATTTGGTGTACGCCAAAATCGTCCACATCCACCAAAAGGTAGCCGGTGTAGCCTTTTTTCTTTCTCGTGCTAAACCTAATTTTATATACCGGCACACGCAAATGGTGCACGATGCCTTCGTTGGTAAATTGATAGTTATGGCGTTTATCTATAAACGGCAGTATCCAGCGTTTGTCTTCAAATAGGTCTTTGTAGGCGATGCGTTGTAAAAAACCTAAAGTGTTTTCCGCATATTTTTTGGGAGTTAATGCCTTTTTTTGCTGCGCAACAGTATCCACTTCCTGAACGGGGTTCTTGACTTTAAAGGTGACTATCGGCCCTGACTTTACTTTAAAATACGAGTTTTTTTTCACGCGTTTTTTAAGAAGTTCGTTCATGGTTTTTGCCATAGTATCAAAGTTGTTTTTAGTAATCGAGTCGCTCAGCCGTGCGGCTTGCAACACCTGCAACTTATGGTAGGTTAATCCGCCGCTATCGCGTAGCCATGTGCTTTTGGAAAAAGATTCTTCTACTTCTTTTTTTGGCGCTTTTTCCAAGAGTTCATCAACAAAAGCTTGACCAAGCTCTGGAATGGTTGATTTTTTGATTTCGATATCCATGTTATGGATGTCTTCCACATAGGTTTGATGCACAAACACCTCGCTTGAGGACAGGCCAAAATCAATATTTTGTTCGGTGGTTGCTACCACACGATCCATGATTTCTTCGGCACTTAATGTATTGTTGGACACGACTACTTCAGTAAGTGCTACTGCCTTTGGCATAAGAAAGATGCTGTCTTTGAGTTGGCTACGGGCTATTATTTTTACGGCATAGCCCAAGCACGAAAACGAAAGCGAATCTACAGCACTACTTTCTTGCCAATAGAAGACCCCGGCATTGTTGGCAATAACGCCTTTTGTGCCGTCGTAGATATGCACAAAGGGGATGGGTTTTTGCGAAAGGCTATCCACCACCACTACATATTGCGCTTGTGCAACGCCCGAAAAAAGAAACAGCAAAACAAGCAACACCCGCATAACAGTAAGTTTGGTAGGGCTAAAATAAAAAAAGACCCCCAAAAAGGAGGTCTTTCGTTTGTTTTTAACACCGCCTTAGCACTAGCCTAGGGCAACACGCTTAAATCCAGTTACGGTAAGCGCTGCATGAACAGACTTCACATAAGCCGAAACACTTTGTTTGCTGTCTTTGATGTAGTCTTGATTGATGAGCGTATTGTCTTTAAAGAATCGCTGGAGTTTTCCTTTGGCAATGTTGTCGAGCATGGCTTCGGGCTTGCCTTCAGCACGCAATTGTTCTTTAGCAATTTCAATTTCTTTTTCAACAACAGCAGCATCAACGCCTTCTTCGTTTAATGCGATAGGGTTCATAGCGGCCGCTTGCATGGCAACGTTCTTAGCTGCTTCGGCAGCTCCTTCTACAGCTGCAGAAAGCCCAACGAGCGTAGCAATTTTATTACCCGCATGAATGTACGACCCCACAAAAGGAGCTTCTATTCGTTCAAAACCACCTATTTCAATCTTTTCACCAATCACGCCTGTTTGTTCGGTTAGTTTGTCGGCAACGCTAAGACCGCCTTCAAAGGCAGCAGCTAAAAAGGCATCCTTAGTGTCGTATGCCAAGGCGATATCGGCCAATTTGTTGGCAAGGGCTAAGTAGCTATCATTTTTGGCAACAAAGTCCGTCTCGCAGTTTAAGGACACCACCACACCAAGCGTGGCGTCGTCGTTTACACGAGCGATAACGGCACCTTCGGAGGAGTCGCGGTCGGCACGATTTGCCGCCACTTTTTGTCCTTTTTTACGCAATAATTCAATGGCAGCCTCAAAGTCTCCCTCAGCTTCTACAAGGGCTTTTTTACAGTCCATCATTCCTGCGCCAGTCGCTTGGCGCAATTTATTTACTTCAGCAGCAGTAATTTTTGACATAGCTTTTTATTTATCTTCTTCTGTTGGTTCTTCTGATTCTACTTCTGGTTTATCCGCTTTTTTGGCAGTGGTTTTCTTTGCCTTTGGTGCAGCTTTTTTGGCTTTAGCAGCGGGCTCTTTTTTCGCCTTAGCCGCTGGTTTTTTTGCTTTCGCTTCAGGTGCTTCTTCAGCAATTCCTTCTTCAACCACTTCTTCTGCAACGCCTTCGACTACTTCCTCTGCAGCTTCCTCCACTACTTCTTCGTCGGCAACATCGGCGACGATTTCGCCTTCGCTAGCTGCAGCATCTGCTTCTTCTTTGTCTTTTTGACGGTCTTGTAAACCATCGGCAATAGCCTCAGTAACGAGTGTCATGATTTTTTCAATGGACTTAGAGGCATCGTCATTTGCTGGAATAACAAAATCCACTTCTCTTGGGTCAGCATTGGTATCGACCATCGCAAAAATGGGGATATTCAATTTTTGTGCTTCGCGAACGGCAATGTGCTCGCGACGAATATCAACCACAAACAGGGCACCAGGAAGACGTGTCATGTCTGAAATAGAACCTAAGTTTTTTTCCAATTTGGCACGCAAACGATCTACTTGCAATTTTTCCTTTTTAGAAAGGGTTTCAAATGTGCCATCAGCTTTCATTTTGTCGATGGCGGCCATTTTCTTTACCGCTTTGCGAATGGTAACAAAGTTGGTCAACATACCACCAGGCCAACGCTCGGTGATGTAAGGCATGTTTACATTTCCTGCTTTTTCAGAAACGATATCTTTGGCTTGTTTCTTGGTAGCAACAAATAAAATTTTACGGCCAGACGCAGCAATTTTTTTTAAGGCTTCGTTGGCTTCTTCAATTTTAGCAACTGATTTGTACAGGTTAATGATGTGAATCCCGTTGCGCTCCATATAGATATATGGTGCCATGTTCGGATTCCACTTACGGGTAAGGTGGCCAAAATGCACGCCGGCATCGAGTAGGCCTTTAATTTCTATTTTAGACATTGTTGTGATAGTTTACGTTCCCTGATTAGCAATATCCAAGTGGCGATGTGTTCGGCCTTGGCTATTTAGATGCTAAACTAATGGCAACAAATTAATGATATTTAAATGAACTTGATGTTGCGCATGCGCAACGATAAGGTTAACGTTTCGA
>JAURDG010000193.1 GCA_030828025.1 Flavobacteriaceae bacterium
AAGGATATGAAGTACTTATCGTTGATGATTTGTCTAATTCCTCCATTGAGGTGTTGGACGGTATAGAAGCTGCAAGCGGTATTCGTCCTGCATTTGCAAAACTTAACTTACAAGATGCCACAGCATTGGCTTCTCTTTTTGAAAAGCATAAGATTACTGGTATAATCCACTTTGCCGCCTTTAAAGCGGTGGGCGAAAGCGTACAAAAACCGGTTGCGTATTACCAAAACAACTTGGGTTCGTTGCTAAATTTACTGGCAGAAGTAGAAAAAGCACCTACGCCTATTCCGTTTATTTTTAGCTCATCATGCACGGTGTATGGCGAAGCAAAAGAATTGCCCATTACCGAAAATGCGCCTGTGCAGCCAGCAATATCTCCGTATGGAAATACCAAACAAATTGGCGAAGAAATATTGATGGATACGGTAAACGCCATTCCCAACTTTCGGGTGATTGCGTTGCGCTACTTTAATCCCATTGGGGCGCATCCGTCTATTGCCATTGGCGAATTGCCACTCGGCAAACCACAAAATTTGGTGCCTTTTATTACCCAAACCGCCGCAGGGCTATACCCAAAGCTCACTGTTTTTGGCGATGACTACCCTACTCCTGACGGCACTAATATCCGTGATTATATCCATGTGGTAGATTTAGCGGAAGCACACGTGGTAGCACTGGAGCGTATTCTTGAGGGCAGAAGCGAAGACGCTTACGAGGTCTTTAATTTGGGAACTGGAAAAGGCAGTAGCGTGCTTGATGTTATTCAAAGTTTTGAGCGGATTTCTGGAAAAAAGCTGTCGTATGAAATTGGTGCACGCCGCGAAGGAGATGTTATCGCAGCCTATGCCGATACCACCAAAGCAAACACCGTTTTGGGTTGGAAAACCCAACGCAGCCTAGACGAAGCCGTAGCCTCCGCTTGGGCATGGGAGCAAAAAATCAGGAATCATTAAACTTCAACTTTTAACCTGATTTCCTTGAGCTTAGGGTGAATAATATAAAACCAAAGTGGTGGAATAAAGGCAATAAGAATCGCTGTAGGATAGCCAAAAGGCAATCTTGGGCTGCGTGTTTTACTTTCTAAAATTTGATATTTTTTTGAGGCTTTATAGTGGTGATCGCTGTGTAGTGTAAGTTCATAAAGGATAATCCGGCCGATAATGTGGTCCGAATTCCATGAGTGTTTGTGCTGCACCTTTTCATACGTTCCATTGATGTTGTTTCGTAGCAATCCATAATGTTCAATGTAGTTGATGGTCTCTAGGAATAAAAAAGAAATTATGCCAGCAATCAAAGCAAGCACAAATGACCAAACCCCAAAGAACAAATAAACAGCAGCCAGATAACCTATTTGAGCAATAATAAACAGCAAAAGCTTATTTTTAAAAGAGAAAAAATTTAATTGCATTTTTTTCAAGTCGGCAAGCTGAATGCGCCATGCATTCACATATTGACCAAAGACCGAGGTAACCCAAAAATGATAAAGCATTTGCCCTTTTTTGGCTGTGGCTGGGTCTTTGGGTGTAGCCACGTATTTATGATGTCCTCTGTTGTGCTCAAGGGTGAAGTGCATATACAAACAAGGCAAAAGTAAAAGCCGTGTGAGCACACGTTCAAATGTACTTTTTCGATGACCTAACTCATGAGCAACATTCACAGCATTGGTTGCCAACAAAATACCCATAGAAATAATCAAGCCGACATATTCATACTGCTGCAATTCTGCCATTGAAAAAACATAGAAGCCGTAAAACAGCAGTGCATAAACAATAGGAACATTTAGATATAATAGCCAATCAAAAAGTTTGTTTTTCAGTCGATTGTTAACCTCATTTTCTGTAAATGACTCTTGTTTTTGAGGCGAAAAAATTTCTACAAAAGGAATAAACACAAAAACGTACAAGATGGAGGTATATGAAAAAGCTCCATTCAAGCAAATACCAGCCAACACACTGAGTGGTACCGAATACGCCAAAAGGTATTTTAGATCTTTCACAAGGTTAAAATTAAGTATAAATTTTACATGTGATACAAATTGTTTTCTCAAGAAAATATATATTACTTATTCCAATTATTTCAATTAGCTGCTTTTGTTAAGGCTTTCTAATGTTTTCAACTAGCGATTGAATTTCATTACTTGGTTTTGGTGTTCGACTACTAACAATAAAGGTGACTATAAAATTAGCTACCATCGCAACACTACCAAATCCTTCTGGTGATATACCAAACCACCAATCGGCTGGTGTACCACCGCCAAACCAATCAAATTTAAATTTGAGCATATAAAACAACATCAAGAGTACGCCAACCAACATACCGCTTACGGCACCTTCTTTGTTGATGCGCTTAGAAAAAATACCAAGCAATATAGCTGGAAAAAAAGATGCTGCTGCTAGCCCAAATGCCAAAGCAACTGTAGCGGCTACAAAGCCCGGAGGGTTTATGCCAAAATAACCTGCCAAGCAAACGGCACCTGTAGCTGCCACTCGAGCGGCAATAAGTTCGCCACGCTCAGATATTTTTGGCATGACCATTTTTTTGAGTAAATCGTGCGATACTGCTGAAGAGATTACAAGCAGAAGTCCAGCCGCTGTAGAAAGGGCTGCTGCAAGGGCACCTGCTGCCAGCAAAGCAATTACCCAATTGGGTAGTTGTGCAATTTCTGGGTTTGCAAGCACCATAATATCAGCATCGACTGTAAGTTCGTTGGTAGCTTTATCGGGTGTGTATTGAATAATACCATCGCTGTTTTTGTCTGAAAAATTAAGCAGCCCAGTTGTTTCCCATTTGTCAAACCACTCAGGCATTTCATCATAGGGTTTATTACTAACTGTCTCGATAAGGTTGGTGCGTGAAAACACGGCAATTGCGGGAGCCGTCGTGTAAAGGATTGCAATAAAGAGCAATGCCCATCCAGCAGATTTTCTGGCA
>JAURDG010000051.1 GCA_030828025.1 Flavobacteriaceae bacterium
CAACACGCCATCACCTACAAGATTGCTTTGATAATTGGACTGGCGCAAGCCGTTGCCATACTGCCTGGAATTTCTAGAAGTGGCGCTACCATAGCCACAGCATTGCTCATTGGTGCAGCACGGCCCGAAGCCGCACGATTTTCATTTTTGATGGTCATCCCTCTAATTTTGGGAAGCATGGCAAAAACAGTTCTCGACAACGGAGCTGCTGTTTTTATTGCTACTGATGCCTTACCGATGGTTGTTGGTTTTATAGCCGCATTGGTCTCCGGAGTTCTTGCCTGTACATGGATGATTGCATTGGTAAAGCGAAGTAAACTCAAATATTTTGCAGTCTATTGCGCCGTTGTTGGCTTGGTTGCATTGGTTGTTTCATGGAGTTAATATTTACCAAAGAAGCATTCTTAGCAGGTCAGCTACTGCTGATTGATAAACCCTTGGAATGGACATCGTTTCAGGTGGTCAACAAAATCAGGTGGGCGATTCGAAAAACTTATGGTATCAAAAAAATTAAGGTCGGTCATGCTGGTACGCTAGACCCGCTTGCCACAGGTTTGATGCTTATTTGTACAGGCAAAATGACCAAACAAATCGAACAATTTATGGGTATGGACAAATCCTATACGGGTACAATGTTTTTAGGTGCTACTACTCCGTCCTACGATTTGGAAACGGAAGTTAGCCAAGTCCAACCCGTTCAGCATATTACCAAAGCTATGTTGGAAAGCACACGAACCGAATTTTTGGGAAACATCCAACAAAAACCGCCCATGCATTCTGCCATAAAAAAAGACGGAAAACGGCTTTATGCCCTAGCTAGAGCGGGCGAAACTATCGAAATTGCCGCAAGAGAAATTACAATAGCTGCGTTTGACTTGACAGAAGTCAGCCTACCAAATATTGCCTTTTCGGTGTCGTGCAGCAAAGGCACGTATATACGCTCATTGGCGCATGATTTTGGACAAGTGATGGGTTGTGGTGCACACCTAACGTCCTTGCGCCGTACAGCGATTGGCAACTACTCGCTTTCCGACAGCTTGACACTTGATGCCTTTTTGCGTAGCTTAGAGCAAAAATCCTAACCATGGAACCGTTCCGCTGCGACTGGTGTTTGGCAAACCCCACATACATCGCCTATCATGACCATGAATGGGGCGTTCCCATTTACGACGACCACAAACTTTTTGAAGCCTTACTACTCGAAACGTTTCAGGCGGGACTGTCGTGGTGGGCAATCCTAAAAAAGCGAGAACACTTTCGTGAAGCCTTTCATAATTTTGATGTTACGCGAGTAGCGCAGATGACCCATTACGACATCGATAAACTACTACAAAACAAAGGCATTATTCGCAATCGTGGAAAAATTACAGGAGCCATTGCAAATGCGCGGGCATTTATCGACATCCAAAAAGCAGTAGGAAGCTTTAGTGATTTTATGTGGGCATATACAAATGGCACCCCCATTCAAAATCATTTTGCCCAAACTAGAGAGCTACCACCAACTACTGCCTTGGCAGAACAAATGAGCAACGACCTTAAAAAACGAGGATTTAAATATATTGGTAAAATCACCATGTATGCGCATATGCAAGCTGTTGGTATGGTTAACGACCATGTGGTAGATTGTTTTCGGCACCAAGAAGTAGCTGCGCTTAGTCTAAATAACTAAGAAATTCCTTTCGAGAAATGGGGGCTGCGCCCATGCTCGCCAAATGTGCTGTGGGCACCTGACAATCGATGAGTTTGTAGTTATTTTTCTTGAGTTCTTTAACCAAATAAATAAGTGCCAATTTACTTGAGTTACTGGCTTTGGAAAACATACTTTCGCCACAAAACACGTCGCCGACATCAATGCCATAAAGCCCGCCGACTAGCGTTGCGCCATCCCATACTTCTACCGAATGGGCGTGCCCTTGTTCGTGCAATACTTCATACACTTCCATAAGTCCTGGCGTTATCCACGTGCCTGTTTGTCCAAATCGCTTTACGCCTGCGCATGCTTTGACCACCTCGCCAAAAGCTTTGTTAAAGGTTATTTCGTACGGGTGTTTTCGCATTAAGGCACGCATGCTTTTCGAAATTTTTAATTGGTCTGGAAATAGCACCATACGCGGATCGGGACTCCACCAAATCAAGAAATCATCTTGTTCAAACCATGGAAAAATACCTGATTTGTAGGCCATCAAAACACGTTCTGGCTTTAAATCACCGCCAACGGCAACGATGCCCTCTTTAGTGGCCAAGTGAGGCGAAGGAAAACGTAGCTCTTCAGAAAGGTGGTACATACAGGATTTAGAAAGGAAGGTCGTCGGGAGCTTCCTTATCTGTTTCGGGCATGGTCTCAAAAGGTGGAGCTGCAGGAGGAGGTGCTGGCACATCGTCCACAGCATCTATCCGCCAACCTTGAATTGAATTAAAGTATTTCATTTCTCCTTGAGGGCTTTGCCACTCACGCCCACGAAGATTGATGCCTACCTTAATACGCTGCCCAACACTAAAAGAATTTAAAAGACTGCATTTGTCTTGAACAAACTCCACCAGCAGGTGTTGCGGGTATTGTTCCTCTGTAGTGATGACCAATTCGCGCTTTTGAAAGCCATTTGATCCGTATTCTTTAGTTTCGTCTATCTGTTTAATTTTTCCTGTAATTTCCATATCCTTGTACGTGGTATTGACACAAATTTACTGATTTTCACTAGAATGCAACAGATAAAAATACACTATATTCGTACGAGTATGCTTGATCATATTTTCTTTCGCAAAAAATTTATTCGCATTATTGGATTTGTGTTAGCTATGGGCTTTGTTGGCGTTACGCTTTGGAACACCAACGCACTTATTCAACGAATTGAAGAAGAAGAAAGCCTACAAATGGAACTTTGGGCACTCGCACAGCAAGAATTGGGCTCCAATACGGACATTAATGAACCCATAAATCCACTTACCTTCAAAGTGCTAACAGCAGAAAACAGCATACCCATGATTGTGGTCAACGATAAGCATGAACTGCGGTTTTCCAACAATATAGACACCAAAAAGTTAGCACAAGATTCGCTTGCTTACGTACAAGAACTCATCGAGGATTTTGGCAACATTCATCCGCCAATAGAAATAACATATCAGAATAGTCTGTACCAAAAAATTTATTATGGACAATCCATGCTTGTAAATCAGTTGCGTTATTATCCTATTGCTTTTTTTGTAATTGTTTTTCTTTTGATTGGACTCATTATAGCCTACTATACCAGCACCCAAGCCGCCTTAGAAAATAAACTATGGACAGGCATGGCAAAAGAAACAGCACACCAGCTTGGCACACCTATATCATCGCTAATGGGCTGGCTTACCATACTAGAACAACAAGGTACCGATGCAGAAATCTTAGCGCAAATCAAAAAAGACATCAAGCGTCTAGAAACCATCAGTGCGCGCTTTTCAAAAATTGGTTCTTTGCCCAATAAAAAAGAGGTGTTACTAAGTGAGCTAACGGAAGAACTTGCGGATTATATGCGGATACGTATGCCAAAAAATATAGCGTTGCTTGTTGCCGTTGGTCCTCATGAGCAAAAAGTGCAAATGAACCCAACGCTGATGATGTGGGTGCTCGAAAATTTAATCAAAAATAGCGTCGATGCTATGCGTGGTAAAGGGACCATTCAACTCCATTTGAGCTGGGATAAAAATGCTGTAATATCAATTCAGGATACAGGCTCTGGAATAGCCAAAAACATCCAAAACAAAATTTTTATTCCAGGAGAAACAACGAAAAAAAGAGGTTGGGGATTGGGGTTAGCACTGGCAAAACGAATTGTTGAGCAACACCACAAAGGAAAACTTAAGCTAGTCGAATCATCGCCAAGCGGCACAACGTTTCAAATTGAACTACCGATTAGCTAAACGCAGTACTTATTTTTTGAGTTAGTGCCTGCATGTCCTCTTTTGAGGGCGCAACTTTCTTTTGAAAAGTAGCGTCTGCCATGTCGTTTAGTGGAATCAAATGAACGTGAACGTGCGGCACTTCAAGTCCAATGACGGTAAGACCAACTCGTTTGCAAGGCACCACTTGCTCAATAGCATGAGCCACACGACGACTAAACAGCATCAAGTCTTGGTACGCCTTTTCGGAAAGGTCAAACAATTTGTCCACCTCGCTTTTGGGCACACATAGCGTATGTCCAACAGCATTGGGGTTGATGTCCAAAAAAGCGATGTGCTGCGCATCCTCAGCTACGATATAGGCTGGAAGTTCGCGTGTAATTATTTTGCTAAAAATAGACGGCATTAGCGTTCGATAGATAGAATTTCAAACTTCAAGATTCCGTTAGGCACAACAACCTCAGCAATGTCGCCTACTTTCTTACCCAACAAGCCTTTTCCGATTGGAGAATTGACAGAAATTTTTCCAGATTTAAGGTCGGCTTCGCTCTCGGCCACTAAGGTATAAGCCAACTCCATATTGTTGGTCAGGTTCTTAATCCGCACCTTGGACAGCACCAAAACTTTGGAAATATCAAGCTGAGACTCGTCAATCAGACGTGCTGTTGCTAAAACTTCTTCTAGTTTGGCGATTTTCATTTCGAGCATGCCTTGAGCTTCTTTGGCAGCATCATATTCTGCATTTTCACTCAAGTCGCCTTTGTCTCGTGCTTCGGCTATTGCCTGTGAGGCACGAGGACGCTCCACGTCTTTAAGGAGATTTAACTCCTCACGTAATTTTTTTAGCCCTTCGGCAGTATAATATGAAACAGTACTCATTGGGGTATTGTTAAAAAAATCCCTTATTTAGCAAGGGATTAAAGCAAATATACAATTTTCCTGTTTCTTGCGTTGTGTCACTATGAAATATCCGTTTTTCCTTGCTTTGTTGTTGCTGAGTTGCACCAAAAACAGTGTAGAGCGCAACCCATATTTGCCAGAAACAAGATTTGACCAAAGCATAAATCTAGCACTTCCCGCTTTTGACAATTTAAATTATCAAGGAGGGAGTTTGTATTGGGCCAGTGGCGGCATTAAAGGTTTGCTATTGTTCAATCTGGCAGGAAACATCATGGCCTGGGAAGCCAGTTGTCCCAATCATGTGCCAAGTAGCTGCTCCACTGTACAAATTAACGGGGTTACGGCATCCTGTTCCTGTGAAGACTATCAATACAGCCTAGCTACAGGGCAGCCGCTTACAGAAGGTGCTACCTATAGCCTACTTTTTTACCGAGTACAACAAAACGGTACTGCCTTACGCATCTACAATTAAAATTTAAGCGTAAGTCCCGCTAAAAAATGTCGCCCTGCCTGTGGGTAATAACCAACTCCTTCTATGGTGGTTATCGTGTCTGGCACACTCCAATCGTCATCGTAGGTATAGAAATAGCCATTAGAACTGTACCACTGATTAAAGACATTATACACATGCAGATTTACATCCAGTCTTGGCCCGTTTTTTTTGGTTAATAAGGTCGCCAGAATCTGAATATCATGCACCGCATAGCTGCTTAATTTAGAAAGTGCTGCATCTATATTGCCCATGTATTGCTCGCCTACATATTTACTTGCAAAAGTAATCGACCACGCACCATGACTATAGGTAAGTTGTTCAGCGGCAATCAGGGCTGGCGAATAAGACAAATGTGAGTCACCAAGGGCAACTAACTTGCCATCACGCGCAAAAAAATAATCCTTATTTCGGTTTTTACTCCACGAAAGGTTGGCTTGCCAGTTCCAGTTAGGCGCAACATTCCATGTACTTTCTAATTCAATCCCTCTACGAAAACTATCACCAGAATTTGTGCGTATCGGCGCACCAACATCATCCAAGGCACCCGTTAGCACCAATTGGTTTTTGTAGTTCATCAAGTAAAGGTTTGCCAATATTGATGCCTTATCCGATTTCCATCGCCAACCCAATTCTATGTCGTCTAATTCCTCTGGAACTGGATTGCCGTTTTCGTAATCAGAACGATTGGGTTCTTTATGGGCTTTTGCGTAAGAAACATAAAAATGATTGGCTTTATTTGGTTTATAGACCACGCCCGTCTTAGGGTTAAAAAAAGTGTGTGCGTCATGAACGGTTAGTGTTTCTGGTCCAGCAATTTTTCCACTGATTTTGTAGTCTATCCAGCGCACTTGGGCATCTGCATATAAATGCCATTTTTCATGAAGTGCATAGTCCACTTTGTAAAAAATATTGCCGTCTTTCTTTTTACCTATATTCTCATAAAAACGATGCTTCGGGTTTACATCAGCTCGATTGGCCCAAATCAATTCTCCAAAATGCAATCCCTCATACGAACTATAATAAGCCCCTGCATCGAATATTAACTTTTCGCTTTGATGCCTAAACGCCATATTGACGACATAGAAGTCGTTGTCGAGCCACTTGCGCACCACATTTTCAGTCTCCGTTATCGGATGTCCATTCATTTGAATCGGACTTAGGTTTAGGTAATCATAACTCGTCTTGCCGCCAAAGGATACGTTTTGATCGTACCACAAATCATGGAATTCTTGGTAATACCCATAGCCGTGCGTATAGTTTAGCCCAATGGATAAGCTGGACGTGTCATTCAGTTGTTGTTCGATATGCAGCTGTGTGTGGTCTTGATTGTAATTATCGACTTGGTCTTGATAATAACCCTCAAGTAAGCCATTGTCGTAATATTGTTCACCTGCTGGATTGTATTTTCTATTTACAGCTAGAGTTTCGGGGTCAACGCCATTCCAAGCGTGATAGGTACGCTCGTGACCTCCAAAAACAAGCGCTTTTATTTTGGTCTGATTTGTTGTATAGGCTCCTTGTAAAAAATATCCTTTTAATTTTGAGGCTGCCCGATCGATATATCCGTCAGAGGATATATTCGATAAACGCCCACTAAGCGATAAGCCGCTTGGGGAAATTCCTGTAGAAAAATTAATGGTATTTCTAAAGGTATTAAAACTCCCCGCACTAGACGATAGTGTTGTGTAGGCCTCCTCGGCGATGCTATCTGTATTCATATTAATACTTGCGCCAAATGCGGCAGCTCCGTTGGTAGAGGTTCCTACGCCCCTTTGGACTTGCACATCCTCCACAGAAGAAGCAAAATCAGGGAGGTTTACCCAAAACGTTCCATGTGATTCGGCATCGTTGTAAGCAATACCATTAATGGTAATGTTTACTCGAGTGGCATCACTACCACGAACCCGTATTCCAGTGTAGCCTACGCCTGCGCCAGCGTCACTCGTGGTGACTACATTGGGCAAAAACCGCAAAAGAACAGGCAAGTCTTTCCCTAGGTTTTGCTTGTTGAGTTCTTCTTTGGAAATGTTGGTAAACGCCATGGGCGTATCTTCGGTTGCCCTAAGCGCACTTACGGTAACCGATTCAAGGACTACAGGATTAATGGTTAATGTGTCTTTTTCTGATTGGGCTTGCTGCGCCATCAGGCTGCTGGCAAGCAATAATGCAATAATGTGTTTCATTTGCGAAAAGGCAAACAAAGGGGTATTATTTACAATGAATTAAAGTTTAACAATATTCCTTGGCAGCATTACCTGCCCAGGTTCAATGGGTGTGATCTCAGCCGTTAGGCACCCCTAGAGACAGTACAAATATACACCAATTAGGTGGATTGGTGCATGGGACGAAGTAAATCGTTAAGGCTTTTTACTGGATTAAACGTGCGCAATGGAACTTCCACAAAAATAGTGTTCCAATCAGCCATGGCTCCATTCCACAAACCTGGGCGTTCAAGGGCTTTGATTTCGGCATTTCCTTCAGATTTAGTTGCAATAAAGTATGCTGCTTCATCAACGAATTGACGTAAATCGTATTTATTTCCCTTGTAATCATGAGTGGCGCAAACAATATCAACAGGATTGAAATGTGTCCCACTTTTGAAAATTTTTTCTTGGGCTTTGTCTTGTTTATCAACTTGTGCGTTTTCAACAATCTGAAGGCTTATTTCCCCATTTTTGTTTACCCAAAAAGGTCCTCCACCGGGTTCACCTTCATTGCGCACCATACCGCATACACGTAGTGGACGCTGCAGTTTTTGCTGTATAAAATCAATCAATGCATCGCCACTTAGTTCTTCAGGAATACGAACGTTGAGTTGTTGCTGCATAAAGGATTTAAGCTCAATGAAATCAACCTCCTCTTTTTCATTTAAGGCATGACAATACCGATAGATTTGTGTCATGTGCGTGATGAGCACACCCGCCAAAAACTTTTTATAGCGAGCTGTTTGCTTGTGGTATTTTTCCACGGAAATATTGTCAATGTTGCTAAGGAAAATGAGCTCTTCAG
>JAURDG010000227.1 GCA_030828025.1 Flavobacteriaceae bacterium
ATTGCCAAAGGTCTTATCACCAACAACAGCATTACGCAGTTGTACCTCACACGTCGTTCGGTTGATAGCATTTCTTCTTGGACGGAGTATGCCAACACCCACGTTACGGACGATAACAAAAAAGCTGTTCAGGAGTCGGATATCATTATCCTTGCCGTACAGCCAAGACAGCTTGCCAAGCTTCTTGCAGAAATTAAGGAGTTGTTGCACGATAATCACGTGCTGATTTCTACCGTTACAGGCTTTTCATTAGCCAAAATGGAAGAAGTTGTGGGAAATGATGTGTATCTTATTAGATCGATGCCAAACACCGCTATTTCGGTAGGTAAATCCATGACTTGCCTTTGTGCCAATGAAAAAGGAAAAAACAGACTTCCTGTAGCTGAAGCCATTTTCAACGGATTGGGAACAAGCATTGTGATTGAAGAACAACACATGCGTGCTGCAACCGTGATTTGTGCTTCTGGGATTGCGTTTTGGATGCGCCTAATTCGTGCTACAACACAAGGGGGCGTACAGCTCGGTTTTGACGCAGCAGAAGCCATGAAAATGTCCATGCATACGGCCATGGGCGCAGCATCTTTGCTCATTGAAACGAATTCGCATCCTGAGGAAGAAATTGACAAAGTGACTACGCCACAAGGTTGCACCATTGAGGGACTAAACGAAATGGAACACCAAGGGTTGAGTTCATCACTCATTCAAGGCATCGTGGCATCGTTCAAAAAAATTAACGAAATCGCTCAAGACTAATGCCTTTATTTGACGTATATCCACTGTATGATGTAACACCTGTTCGAGCAAAAGGCGTACACGTGTATGATGTGAATCGAAAAAAGTATTTGGATTTATATGGAGGTCATGCAGTGATTAGTATTGGACACCAAAATCCTGTGTACAACCGAAGGCTAAAGAAACAAATTTCTCGAATTGGGTTTTATTCAAACGCTATTCAAAATCCGTTGCAAACGCAGTTGGCAGATGAAATCGAAGCGCAATCGGGTTGTACCGGTTACCAATTATTTATGTGTAGCTCGGGAGCAGAAGCCAACGAAAATGCGCTCAAACTCGCCTCCTTTCAAACAAGAAAATCCAAAGTAGTTGCCTTTAAAAATGCCTTTCATGGCAGAACAAGTGCTGCGGTGGCTGCCACAGATACCCCGAAAATCATTGCGCCCTTAAATGCGCAACAGGAAGTGGTTTTCTTGGAATTTGGCGACGAAGAAGCCTTAGCAAAAACGCTGAGCAAAGAGGACGTTTGTGCCGTCATTATTGAAGCCATTCAAGGGGTTGGCGGATTGGATATGCCAACTGAAAAGTTTATGAAAAAGATTGAGGAGCTGTGCAAAAAACATCAAGCCTGTCTTATCGCCGACGAGGTGCAATCGGGTTTTGGGCGTTCTGGGAAGTTCTTTGCTTTTCAGCACTACAACATCACACCCGACATTATTTCTATGGCAAAAGGCATGGGCAACGGATTTCCTGTGGGCGGTATTTTGGTGCATCCAAACATCAAACCCTGGCACGGGATGCTAGGGACTACCTTTGGTGGAAACCACCTGGCGTGTCAGGCGAGTTTGGCGGTGTTGGAAGTACTGAAAAAGAAAAACCTCATTGAGCATGCAGCTAGCCTCGGTGAAGCCTTTGTGGCACGTGCCAAAAACATAAAAGGGGTAAAAAAAATAAAAGGGTGCGGACTGATGCTTGGTCTTGAATTTGATTTTGAAGTGGGCGAACTCCGCAAAAAACTCATCTACGACCACCGCATTTTTACAGGAGGTAGCAGCAACAAAAAACTGATACGCATTTTACCTCCATTAACCCTAAAACAAAAGCATTTCGATCAATTTTTTGATGCATTAGAACAATCTCTATGAAAGCCCATAATGGGCATTTGACAACAAACAGCAACACCCTCTTGTCTGATTAAATGAATACGAAATGGCTTGCGAAATTTATAAAATATGAAACAATTTTTAACCCTTAACGACCTCCCCGATTTCAAGGCGCAAATAACCTTGGCTAAAGAAATAAAAGCCAACCCATACCAGTTTGAACAGGTGGGCAAGCGTAAAACCTTGGGGCTGTTATTTTTTAATCCGAGTTTGCGCACACGCCTGAGCACCCAAAAAGCAGGGCGTTTGTTGGGTATGGACGTTATGGTGATGAATTTCAGTAACGAAGCTTGGGCAATTGAATACGAAGACGGCACCATCATGGAAGGGTTGCGGTCGGAGCACGTCAAGGAAGCGGCGCAAGTGGTATCACAATACTGTGATATTGTGGGTATTCGTGCCTTTGCAACGCTTACCGACAAAGAAAAAGACGA
>JAURDG010000138.1 GCA_030828025.1 Flavobacteriaceae bacterium
TGAATAACTAGCTTATCTCCATAAAATAGAGAGTCCGTTACGATTCTTCTAGACATACCTGGTAATGTTAGGCTATCATTAATTATCACGCCACTTTTGTAACTTCTTGTTTTTAATACAGAAATTTCTATTTCATCCTTAATGTATATACTTCTATATGGTTCTTCTCGTTGTTCAAGTAAAACTATACCCACGAAAGCAAATAGTAATGTTGCGAAAAAAATAATTAACGTAACTTTTTTATTCATCACTTGTTTTTAAATGGTGTTTTAGTGCCAACAGAACCCAATTGAAAATTTGCATCAAGTCCGTAAACTGGATTATATCCAAGTCCAAGGCTATATCACCCCCCCGCTGGCACGAGGCTGTGTCTCGTGCCAATACTACCCCCGCTGGCGCGCGTTTGCAACGCGTGACTAACCTTTTGGTTAACATTGTTATAAGCATATTTTTATGCCGACAACTTGATAATAATGACGAAAAAAATGGTGTAGTGGAGTAGTAGGCTTTCATAAATAGGATTTGAGTGTTTAAAGATACATTTTTTTAAGAAAGACACAGCCTCGAGCCAGCGGTGGCTAAATCCAGCTGTTTTGGGACTAGGTTTTGGGCTGAAAATGAGCTAAAAACGTCAGCTACATAAAAAAATAGGATGCCGTATCACTGTGAAAAGCCCACAGCCACCATCACCTCATTGCGGCGATTATAGAATTTATAGGGGCTATCATACCCCAAAAATTCCACTGTTCCCAGCACGTCAATGCCGTTTGCTTCTAGGGTTTCCAGTAGTTCTTTTTTATGGCTAGCCTCCTTAGTCGCATTAGTGTAGCCACTGTAGCGTATGGCCGCCACATAGCGTGGCTCCGTAACACGCAAAGACACATTATCTCCCATGGGCGTTGGTGCTCCTTTCTGGTGCACTTCTACAGGCATGACAAAAGCCATTTCGGATTTGTCTTCGTTCATATATACTGGAGCGGTCATGGCAATTTTTTCGCTGCTGTCGTTGTTGCCCGAAATATATTGGAACAGCTTGCCAAAGTTGTTTCCACCGCTTGTTTCTACCAACGTTGCACTTGGATAGAAACGGATTTCGATGTTGTCTAGCTTTTTGACCACATTATACGGTTGAATTTCTGTGTCTTGTGCCATAACAAGCGGATGAATAGTTAATATTGTCAAACTAAGGAATAACTGAATTTTATTCATGAAGATTTTGTTTCTTTTTTAATATCGCGCAGCACATCTTTACGCACTACGTTTAAATACTTTTTTCGTTTTGCATCCGAGACAAAAGGCACAGACCAAAACTGTTTGGTTTTGGTAAAGAGCGCCAGCTTCCACCCAAAAACAAAGGAATAAACGCCCATCACCAATCGGAGCTTAACTGAGTTTAGGTAAAGTGTTTTTACAGGAAGCGCTGGTGCGCCATGTGTCATATAGGTGCGCACTTTTTTGTCTTTTAAAAAGGGCTTTGGATAGGCATAAAGCTTAGTGATATTGACAAATTTATAGGCGAAGCCTGGGATAAGTACTTCATCAAAGAAAATCTCCATTCGTGGCGTAAGTCGAAACCACCAAACTGGAGAAATAAAATAAAGCTGATCGGACCAAGTAACCAACTCTTTGTACGTAGCAATTACCTTGTCTCTAGGGCGGGTAAAGCTGTCGCGGTACAAATCAATGACTTTGTATTCTTGCCCAGCATTCTCTAAGCAATCTACAACTGTTTTATAGATACCGTTATAGCAAAAGGAACTGTTATCCGGATGACCAATGATAACCAGATTTTTCATATGCAATTTTTACAAAGATAACCTTTTACCGAATAGTCAGGCAAAACAGCACCCGTGTCGCTGATGCAGATCGAATACCAAGGCCTTACACTTATGCAGCATTATTTTGCTGCTTGATAAGATTTAGTGCAGAACCTGCCTTAAACCACTCAATTTGCGTATCGTTATAGGTATGATTTGCCAAGATGGTATCCGAAGAACCGTCCGCATGAACCACTTCAATGGTGATTTGCTTGCCTGGCGCAAAGTCTGCCAAGTCCACAAAATTAAAGGTGTCGTCTTCTTGGATAAGGTCGTAATCTGCTTCGTTGACAAAGGTAATGCCCAGCATTCCTTGTTTTTTGAGGTTGGTCTCGTGAATACGTGCAAAGGACTTTACCAGCACCACCTTAACGCCCAAATGTCGTGGCTCCATGGCTGCATGTTCGCGCGAAGAACCCTCACCATAGTTGTGGTCGCCCACCACTACAGTTTCTATTCCATTGGCTTTGTAGGCTCGCTGTACGTCGGGCACACCACCGTACTCACCCGTCAATTGATTTTTGACAAAGTTCGTTTGTTGGTTATACGCATTGACTGCGCCAATCAAGCAGTTGTTAGATATATTATCTAAATGTCCCCGATAGCGCAACCAAGGACCCGCCATAGAAATATGGTCGGTAGTACATTTGCCATGCGCTTTGATAAGCAACTTTGCACCAGTTAGATTTTTACCATCCCAAGGGGCAAAAGGTGTAAGCAACTGCAAACGTTCAGAAGTTGGACTCACAGTAACCGCCACACCACTACCATCGGCAACAGGTGCTAAGTAGCCGTTTTCTTTTACATCAAACCCTTTTGGAGGCAGTTCCCAACCTGTTGGCTCGTCCAACATGACTTCCTCGCCCTTATCATTGATTAAGGTATCCGTCATCGGGTTAAAATCCAAACGCCCTGCGATAGCTATGGCAGCTGTAATTTCGGGTGATGCTACAAAAGCATGTGTATTTGGATTGCCATCTGCACGCTTGGCAAAGTTTCGGTTAAAGGAGTGTACTATGCTGTTTTTAGGTGCTTTTTTAGGGTCGTTGTAGCGTGCCCATTGCCCGATACACGGGCCACATGCGTTGGTAAAAATTTTAGCATCCAATTGTTCAAATACTTGAAGAATTCCATCGCGTTCAGCGGTGTAGCGTACTTGTTCCGAGCCCGGGTTAATACCAAACTCCGCTTTGGTTTTTAGCCCTTTGTCTAGGGCTTGTTGTGCAATAGAGGAAGCTCTAGACAAATCCTCATAAGACGAGTTTGTACACGAACCAATAAGTCCCCACTCAACCTCAAGCGGCCAATCATGATCCGTTGCTTTCTGCCTCATTTCACGACCTACTTTGGTAGATAAGTCAGGAGTAAATGGACCATTGAGTAAGGGCGTTAACGCTGAAAGATCAATTTCAATAACTTGATCAAAATACTGCTCGGGGTTTTGATACACTGCTGGGTCAGCAGTAAGGTGTTCTTTTACTTTATTGGCAGCGTCTGCCACATCTGCTCTATCAGTCGCACGCAAGTAACGCTCCATAGATTCGTCGTAGCCAAAGGTAGAAGTCGTTGCGCCAATTTCTGCACCCATGTTGCAAATAGTCCCTTTTCCTGTACAGGACATTGCCAATGCACCAGGACCAAAATATTCAACAATCGCCCCTGTTCCGCCTTTAACCGTTAAAATTTCCGCCACTTTAAGAATCACATCTTTTGGTGCTGTCCAGCCGGATAGTTTTCCTGTTAGCCGAACTCCGATGAGCTTAGGGAACTTCAGCTCCCAAGGCATTCCTGCCATAACATCAACGGCGTCGGCACCGCCAACACCAATAGCCACCATCCCTAAACCCCCTGCGTTTACGGTGTGTGAGTCCGTGCCAATCATCATGCCGCCAGGAAAGGCATAGTTTTCCAAAACCACTTGATGGATAATTCCAGCACCGGGCTTCCAAAACCCAATCCCGTATTTGTTGGAAACAGACTGCAAGAAATCAAATACTTCGGCAGAGGTTTTATTGGCAGACTTTAAATCGACTTCAGCGCCTTCTTTGGCTTGAATAAGGTGATCGCAATGTACGGTAGTGGGCACGGCAACCTTGGCTTTTCCGGCTTGCATAAATTGCAATAAGGCCATTTGAGCGGTAGCATCTTGACAGGCAATGCGGTCTGGCGCAAAGTCAACATAATCTACTCCTCTGATGTACGCTTGATTTGGCGCACCATCCCATAGGTGAGCGTAAAGAATTTTTTCGGAAGCAGTAAGTGGTTTTCCGGTAATTTTTCTGGCTTGAGCAACGCGTTCTGCGAGTCGTGCA
>JAURDG010000244.1 GCA_030828025.1 Flavobacteriaceae bacterium
CTGCGTGGCAACACAAACGTCCGTGTTTTGATTGACGGAAAACCATCTGGCTTAGTGGGTCTTAATGGCATTGATGCCCTTGCTGATCTTCCTGCCGAGTCTATCGAAAGAATTGAAGTTATCACAGCACCATCTGCCCGATATCAAGCCGAAGGAACATCTGGTATAGTAAATATCATCATGGCAAAAAACTTTCTAAAAGGGTTTAACGGGGTGTTCAATACCTCTGCAGGTAGGTTTGATAGTTATGGAGCCAACGCAAGTATCAACTATAAAACTAATAAATTTAACTTTTTCACCAATTCAGGGTATCGAGACAATTCTGGTATTGGTAGCGCGTTACAAGACAACAGCTACACAGCAGTGCAAGCCTACGACCGCTTTTTGGAAGAACGAGCATTTGACAGAGGAAGTGTCGGCACTAATGTAAATGTTGGTGTGGATTTTATGCCTTCTGACAAAACAAAATTAACCCTTTCGTATGTACACAACAGCCGTGATGGCGACAACCGTACATTGAATAGACAACGCCAGTATCAGCAACAAAATGTCCTTAATGAATCTTTGCGAAGTGAATCCGAGTCTAGTGTGGATCTAAACAAGCAAATCACTTTGTCGCTCACACAAAAATTCAACGAGAACGGACATCAATTAGATGTGCTCGTTCAAGGCGAAAAAAATTCGGAAGAAGAAAATGCAAAACTGCAAACGGAACAAGTATTGCCCGTCAACGATTTTGGCCCTCTTGAAAAAAATGATACCGAAGAAGCGCAAACGCAGTTCTTAGCCCAAATCGATTACGTCTATCCAATAGATAAAAACACGCAGTTTGAAGCTGGATACAGAACAACAAACGAGCATAAGGATATCGATTTTACAGTGCTTATAGAAGATAATTCTGGAATACTGGTCGTTGATCAAAACCTCACTAATTTTTTAAAATTTAATCAAGAGGTTCATGCGCTATACTCCCAGTTTGGCAAAAAATGGGGTGTGTTTTCTTTACTAGCCGGACTGCGCTACGAGCATACCTTTTTAGATGTTTTACAGCGCACTACAAATGAGGATAGTGGGAACAAGTATGGCGATTTCTTTCCTACCCTAAATTTTGGTCTTGAGCTTAGCGAAAAAACAAATATTACTTTTGGGTATAATCGCAGAATATCCCGTCCTGGATCTCGAAGCCTGAATCCATTTCGGTCTAGATCTAGTGAAACTAGTTTCTTTCAAGGGAATCCATTTTTAAAACCAAGCTATTCAAACGGTGTTGATGTAGGATTTTTAAAACAATTCAAGCGCTTTACCCTAAATGCTTCGCTGTATTTTAGAAAAACCTTACAACCAGAGAATCGAGTGTCTGTTGAAACTGGCGAATATGTCGAAGTAAATGGACTAAATACGCCTGTTATTCGCCGTTACCCAATTAACTTAGGTAGTCGTGAACAATTGGGAATTGAAGCAAATAGCTCTTTACGTTGGTCACCTAAATGGCAAACCTACCTGAGTTTTAACCTATTCACACAAACAGAGGAAGGTGTTTATGAGGGCATTGATTTTGGAAACAAAAACCAATCTTGGTCGGGGAACTTTAGAAACTCACTTGTATTTCCTGGAAAAATTAATTCCCAAACAAATGTGCGTTTTCGCGGGCCAAACAAATCTGCTTTTGGTGAACGAGATGCATTTGCAAGCGTAAGCTTAGCCTTTAGCAAAGACATCCTTAAAGAACATGCTACGATAAGCCTTAATTTCTCTGATGTTTTTAACAGCAGTAAATTTATCTACAAAACATATACACCCAATGTAATTACTGCTGGGGAATATCAACGAAGAAGACCAAATTACAGCATCAACTTTACCTATAGGTTTAGGCAAGAAAAAGAACGCCAAAGAAGGCGTGATAACAATAGAGAAGATTTCGGAGGCGGAGACTTCGAAATCTAACGAACAGCTTTTTTGGCTTTTCGCTCCTTAATCCATTGGATTAAATTTCCCGTTAACCAGTAAGGAATC
>JAURDG010000092.1 GCA_030828025.1 Flavobacteriaceae bacterium
TATGGAGGGCATTGGACCCAACCAATTGACCATAGATGCACTAGTCGATCGTGTTGCACAGCAACAGGCAAGTGAAATCATTTTTGCCTTAAGCAGCACTATGGAAGGAGATACGACCAACTACTATATCTTTAAAAAATTAAGCAACTTTTCGCTCACTTTTACGGCTATTTCCAGAGGTATTGGTGTTGGTGATGAGTTAGAATATGCTGATGAGCTTACCTTGGGACGTAGCATTACCCAGCGAATCCCTTTTGAAACATCCATGAATAACGAATAAATGAAGCTATCTGTTGTTGTTCTGAACTATAACGTCAAGTACTTTATTGACCTTTGCTTGCAAAGCGTGCTGGCTGCTACCAAGCATTTGGATGCCGAAGTGATTGTGGTTGACAATGCCTCCATTGATGGTAGTGTGGACTGGATTAAAAAGCAGTTTCCTAGTGTTGTTGTTATTGAAAACAAGAAAAATATAGGCTTTCCAAAAGGGAATAATATTGGGGTTGCACAAGCTAAAGGCGAGTACGTATGTATCCTTAATCCAGACACGATTGTCGCTGAAAATACCTTTAAAAAGGCACTTAGTTTTATGGAGCAAAACAAAGATGTAGGGGTTATGGGCCCACAACTTTTGGATGGCTCTGGGCGATTTTTAAAAGAGTCAAAAAGAGGTGTGCCAACCCCTTGGGTTGCCTTTACAAAAGTTGCAGGGCTTTATAAAATTTTTCCCCGACTATTTGGTGCATATTACAACCTAAGACTTCCAAAAGATCAAGCAGGCCCAACGGACATTTTGGTTGGTGCATTTATGTTTATGACCGCAGCCCACTACAAACAATTAAAAGGCTTTGATGAAGATTGCTTTATGTACTCCGATGACATTGACCTAAGCTACCGCTCGCTTCAATTGGGCAAACAAAATTATTATAATCCTGCCATCAAGGTCATCCATTTTAAAGGCGAAAGTACGCCGAAGGATTTTGTTTATCAGATGATGTTCCGCGAGGCGATGAACTACTTCTATACCAAGCATTTTCACGTTTCCAATTTGGTAAAAATATGGATTAAGCAAGCCACAAATGTCTTTAGTTTTCTCAAGCGAATTCGTGGATCAGAAAAGTTAATCAAAAAAGCAAAGCCCAGACGTTATTGGCTTATTTCCAAAGCACTAGACCTTGAAATTGGGGTGGATAAAAATATTCCGTTTACACACACCAAGAGTTTGCACGGTGTTTTTAAGCACAGAAGCTCACGTACCGAATTAATCTTTGACCCTGAAACCATATCGTTTTCAGAAATGATTGATTTTATGCATGCCAACAACAACTCATTTACCTATAAATTTTTAAGCTCCGATAAAGGACATGCAGTAGGCAGCAACCTAAGCACTTCCAAAGGCGAGGTGCTGGTGATGTACTAGCTCAAGACGTGATTAATTTGTACTTTTGAAAAAAAATACGCATGCCCATTTATAAGCTCGTTTTGCCCGCAATGGGAGAGAGTGTTTCTGAAGCTACCATAACCCAATGGTTGAAGAAAGTCGGCGATAAGGTTGCTGCAGACGAAGCTGTCGTTGAAGTTGCTACCGACAAGGTTGATTCAGAAGTGGCTAGCGAATACGATGGCGTAATTAAAGAAATTTTACATCCAGTAAATGCCGTTGTTGCGGTTGATGCACCTTTAGTACTCATCGAAACAGACCAAGATTTGGTTCAAGATGCAACGCCCCAACCACCTGCTGCTCCAACAAAACAGATTGTTGCGCCAGCACCTGTTCCAACACCCGAAATTCAAGAGGTGGCTCAAGCTCCTGAGACCTATATGCAACGAGGCCAAGTACTTGCTACGCCAACGCCTAACGTGGCTGGTGATTCGGACCGCTTTTATTCGCCGCTGGTAAAAAGTATTGCCCAAAAAGAACATATATCAATGGATGAATTGACATCCATTGTTGGAACAGGAAAAGAAGGTCGAGTTACCAAAAGCGATATGCTTGCTTACCTAAAGCAACGCAAACCGAAATCGACCCAATCCAAAACCGATATTGTAGCGCCAACAACACCTATTTCGCCAGCAAAAGCAACAGCAGTTTCTCGGGAGGATATTGTTGTGCCGATGTCTCGAATGGAACAGTTGATTTCGGAGCATATGACACGTAGTCTGCAAACTTCTGCTCATGTGCAATCCTTTATCGAAATAGATGTGACCAAGCTGTGGCGTTGGCGTGAGAGAGTAAAAACAGACTTTTTTAAACAACAAGGTGTTAAGCTAACTTTTACTCCGATTTTTCTTCAATTAGTAGCACAAATTTTACCCGAATTTCCCTTGCTGAATAGTTCTGTTGAGGGTACCAATATCATCAAGAAAAAAGATATCAATTTAGGAATGGCTACGGCACTAGCCGATGGCAACCTGATTGTTCCTGTTATCAAACAAGCCGACTCGCTTAACCTTGTTGGTTTAGCTAAAAAAGTAAACGATCTGGCAACAAATGCACGAAATAATTCACTAAATCCAGATGACGTACAAGGCGGGACCTATACGGTAACCAATGTGGGTATGTTTGGTAGCCTTACGGGCACGCCAATCATTAATCAGCCGCAAGTGGCTATTTTGGCGTTGGGTGCGATTCGAAAAATGCCTGCCGTTATGGAAACAGAACACGGAGATGTAATCGCCGTACGGCAAAAAATGGTGGTGTCACATAGCTACGATCATCGCATTGTAAATGGCGCCATGGGTGGTATGTTTTTGTTGCGCTTTAAAGAGCTTATTGAGCAATGGGACGAATCTATAAGTGTATAAAATATGGAACTCTCGCTCAAACGCCCGATTTGCTTTTTTGACCTAGAAACCACTGGAGTCAATGTAGCCAAAGATAAAATCGTGGAGATTTCGATTTTAAAAGTATTTCCTAACGGAAATAAAGAATCCAAAACTTGGTTGGTAAACCCGGGAATTCCAATTCCGCCAGAGAGTACACTTGTCCACGGCATCACAGATGAAAAAGTAGCAAACGAGCCGACCTTTAAGGAATTAAGTGGTGAAATTCACGCAATGATTCAGGGTGCAGATTTGGCTGGCTTCAACTCCGATAGGTTTGATATTCCGTTGTTGGCTGAAGAGCTGCTCCGTGCTGACATTGATGTGGATTTTAAAAAGCAGCTCACCGTTGATGTACAGACCATTTTCCACAAAATGGAACAACGGAATCTTAGTGCAGCCTACAAGTTTTATTGCGGAAAGAATTTAGAAAATGCACACAGCGCAGAGGCAGATACTACCGCTACCTACGAAGTGCTCAAGGCACAAATTGAAAAATATGACGAATTAGAAAATGATATTGCTAAGCTTAGTGCCTTTTCTACTCGCCGGAAAAGTATTGATTTTGCTGGATTTATTTTGGCGGATGCCGATGGTGATCCTTCGTTTAGTTTTGGCAAACACAAAGGCAAAAAAGTAGTAGAGGTTCTTCAACAAGAACCTGGTTATTTTGGCTGGTTATTGGATGCAGATTTTCCGCTATACACCAAAAAAGTGTTGACCGCCATTCGATTAGAAACGCTTAATACCAATCCATGAAAATTATCTGTATTGGTCGAAATTATGCGGCTCACATAGATGAACTGAACAACAGTCGTCCAGATTCGCCAGTTGTATTTCTTAAACCCGACACAGCCATTGCCCAATCAAATTTACCATTTTTTATCCCTGAATTTTCGAACGATGTGCACTATGAAGTCGAGGTGTTGGTAAAAATAAATCGCATAGGCAAACACATTCAAGCAAAGTTTGCCCACAAGTATTACGATGAAATCGGATTGGGCATTGACTTTACCGCCCGCGATGTACAGCAAGCACTAAAGTCCAAAGGCTTGCCTTGGGAAAAAGCCAAAGCCTTTGACGGGTCAGCTTATGTGGGCAATTGGGTGAAAAAATCAGATCTAACAGATTTAAATAATCTCCCTTTTTCACTGCATAAAAATGGCGAAGTGGTACAGCAAGCTGATACCTCCTTGATGCTTTGGGGAATTGATGCGCTAATCGCACACATATCACAATTCTTTACCCTTAAAATTGGCGATATCATTTTTACAGGAACACCAGAAGGCGTTGGGTCTGTTGCCAAAAACGACTTGTTGGAAGGCTTTTTGGATGGGCAAAAGTCATTTTCATTAACTGTTAAGTAATGCAAGCCGATATTATTACCATTGGAGACGAAATCCTGATCGGTCAAGTTGTCGATACCAATTCGGCGTTTTTGGGCAAGGCACTTACAGCAATTGGCGTTGAAGTGCGTCAAATTCATTCCGTTTCAGACAAAAGAGAAGCTATTTTAGCCGCCCTTGAAAGTGCACAGAATAAGGTTGAACTCGTTATTTTGACTGGTGGATTAGGTCCAACCAAGGACGACATTACCAAACATACGCTTTGCGAATACGTTGGCGATACGCTCAAATTTGACCCCAAAGTCATGGCGCATATCGAAGAACTTTTTAGCAAATATGTCCAGGCACCAGTAAACGAACTCAACAGGGGACAAGCCATGCTTCCGTCTTCCTGCCAACAGCTATTTAATCCGCACGGAACGGCTATGGGCATGTGGATGAAAAAAGAAAATACGGTCTATGTTTCCTTGCCGGGCGTTCCTTTTGAGATGAAATATTTGGTGCAAGAAAAGCTCATTCCTATGATAAAGGAGACGTTTTCACCACCAGTATTGGTGTACAAGACCATGATGACCTTTGGTCTTGGCGAAAGCATTATCGCTGAAAAAATTGAGCACTGGGAAGCATCACTTCCACCACATATTAAATTAGCGTATCTGCCCAACTTGGGGCGTGTCCGTTTGCGTCTTGCTGCCAAAGGAACCGATGAAGCTGCCTTGCAAAACGAAATAGATGTGTTGTTTGCTGCGCTTTACCCGCTCATTGGCGATTATATTACGGGTTATGAATCCGAAGAACCTATCGAACAGCAGATTGGCAACGCCTTGGTGCATAAGGGCTGGATGCTCGCCACGGCAGAAAGCTGTACTGGCGGAAAACTGTCCTCGCTGTTTACGCAGCATGCGGGTGCTTCGGCTTACTACAAAGGGTCGATTGTGAGCTATGCTACTGAGCTAAAAACGAACCTATTAGGTGTTTCAGAAGAGTTAATTAACGAATATACTGTGGTAAGCGAGCCAGTGGCGCTTGCTATGGCAAGAGGTGCGTTGCGCCAAACGGGCGCGGATGTAGCTGTAGCCACTACAGGTAATTTTGGCCCCACTAAAGGAGATGCTGATGCCGAAATTGGCACGGTGGTCATTGCCATCATCACTCCTGATATTGAAAAGGTAGAAACCTTTTGTTTTGGAAAACACCGAGAACGAAATCTTCAAAAAACTCTAAATAAGACACTGGAGTTGCTGCTTAAAACGCTTCGCTAAGTTAATAGTTAATAGTATTGATCCCATTTCCCTTTTAACTAATAACCAATAACTATTGCCTATTGCCTAATAGTTAATAGTCGAGAAGTTAATAGTATTGCTTATCTAGCTTTTAAATAATTTTAGGAATATGCTTTGTAACTCCCTTAAAAAGATTAAATTTGCAGCCTGTTAAAAAAGGAGTCATGTCGAAAGTATGTGAATTAACGGGCAAAAAAGCGATGGTTGGCAACAACGTATCGAAGGCCATGAACAAAACCAAGCGTACGTTTGGTGCAAATCTAATCAAGAAACGTTTTTATCTTGTAGAGGAGGATAAGTGGATTACGCTTAAGTTATCGACTTCGGCACTAAAAACCATTAACAAAAAAGGACTAGCTGCGGTGATTAAAGAAGCGCGTGCTCAAGGTCTAATTAAATAAAGTACGTCATGGCTAAAAAAGGAAATCGCGTTCAAGTTATTTTAGAATGTACTGAGCATAAGAACTCTGGACTTCCAGGAACCTCTCGATACATCTCAACCAAAAACAAAAAAAATACGCCAGACAGAATCGAGATTAA
>JAURDG010000076.1 GCA_030828025.1 Flavobacteriaceae bacterium
CTCAATAGTGTACCTCCTGGGTCTGAAGCGGATCCTTTTGAAGAAACTTTAAATTCAGTTCCAGGTGCATACTTAGCATCAAAAGCAAAAGCACTAGTAAAATCATTATAAATTGAATTAGCACTTCTGCCATTTTCATTTTCAAAGCCAGTATTGCCTACATAGGCAACACCATCATCATAGTTGGTAACTACAGCTCCATTGCCGTCTACCCAACTAATATTACGAGTATAATTGGCAAAGGCATTTAAATGTTCCAAAGGCAATGCATTGGTATGACCAGCGCCTAGTTCTTTTGCACCAAAGTCCCAATATATTATGTCCTGGGCAATAATACTTGCTGAAAAAAACAGGCTAATTAAAAGTAAATATTTTTTCATATAGGTTTTTTTTATGGTTAAATACAGTATTAACAGAGTAAAAATAGGAAACTAATAAAAAGACCGCATATACTTTTGGACATCGGTCAATTATATAAAAATAAGAAGTGATAAGCTAGAGCTGTTTTATTTATTCATTATTAGTTGAGTTAGTCAAATCATGTTTATGAATCGCTAATTCAAGTCCTCTAAGTTCCGCCAAGCCTCTTAATCGACCGATTCCGGAATACCCAGGATTGGTTTTCTTTTTTAAATCGTCAAGCATCTGATGTCCATGATCGGGTCGCATGGGGATAGCAGCATCTTTCATTCCAGCTGCTTTTCTGCGTTTCTCTTCCTTGGCGACACTACTAATGATGGCATACATGTCCACGTCACCCTCAAGGTGATTGGCTTCATAGAAATTGCCCTGTACATCACGCTTGGTACTTCTTAAATGAAGAAAGTGTACTCTGTCGGCAAAGCGATTAAATATCTGAACCAAGTCGTTGTCGGCGCGCACCCCTAACGAACCCGTACAAAAGGTAATCCCATTCGCCCTGTCTGGCACTTGAGCAAACAAATAGGCGTAATCATCTTCGGTGCTCACTACTCTTGGCAAACCCAGTATGGGGTAAGGTGGGTCATCGGGATGAATACACATTAGCACCTCATTTTGGGAAGCTACTGGGATAATTTCCTTTAAAAAAAGAACGATATTTTCGCGAAGTTTTTTAGCGTCAATATCCTTGTACGTGTCCAAAATAGTTTGAAACTGTTCTAAAGTGTAGCCTTCTTCTGCTCCAGGCAATCCTGCAATGATATTTTGAATCAAGGTTGTTTTTTGGTCGTCTGTTAAGCCATCTAAGTAGGCTTTAGCAGCTTCCTTTTGTTCTACAGAATAAGTCTTTTCAGCACCTGGTCGCTTTAATAAATACAATTCAAAAGCAGCAAAAGCTGTCACATCAAAGCGTAGTGCCTTAGCACCATCTTCAACCTCATACTCCAAATCGGTGCGTGTCCAATCCAAAACAGGCATAAAGTTGTAGCAAATAATTTTTATACCACAGCTGGCTAAGTTTTCAATGCTTGTTTTATAATGCTCAATATAGGTTTGATAATTACCTGAACGCGTTTTGATGTTTTCATGCAAGGGAATGCTTTCAACTACACTCCATCTAAGGCCTTTTGATTCGATTGTTGCTTTTCGCTTTTCAATTTCTTCAACAGTCCATATTTCCCCATTGGGAATATGATGTAAGGCAGATACAATTCCTGTTGCACCCGCCTGTTTGATGTCTGCTAAACTTACGGGATCATGAGGTCCGTACCAACGCCAAGTTTGTTCCATTTCTGTTTTTTACAATATTATACGCCACTATACGCACTAAATCCACCGTCAATGGGAATGACAACTCCCGTGACAAAAGAGGAGGCATCATCACACAAATACAAGGTGGTACTAATAAGATCCTCGGGGACTCCATACCTTCCCATAGGCGTTTGATCAATAATTTGTTGCCCTCTTTGGGTTAAGGTGCCATCCGAATTTGTGAGTAAGGTTCTGTTTTGTTCTGTTAAGAAAAATCCTGGAGCTAAGGCATTGACACGAATCCCAACTTTTGAAAAATGTACCGCCAGCCATTGTGTGAAATTTGAAACAGCTGCTTTAGCACCACTGTAGGCTGGAATCTTCGTAAGCGGCGTAAAGGCATTCATAGAGGAAATATTAAGGATGCTACACCCCTTTCTACCTACCATATCTTGTGCAAAAACTTGAGTTGGCAATAGTGTACCTAAGAAGTTTAGATTGAAGGTAAACTCGATTCCTTTAGGATCAAGGTCAAAAAACGTTTTGAATCCTTCCAGTGATTGGTTTAAATCTTCTACTTGAAAAAATGGGTTTGAGGTAGTGCCCAATGGGTGATTTCCTCCAGCACCGTTTATTAAAATATCGCAAGAACCAAAGTGCTTGTTGACTTGTTTTTTGGCCTTAAATAGCGCATCTTTATAAAGCACATTAGCTTCAAACCCCATGGCATTTCCGCCATTATTTTTGATTTGAGTAGCCACTTTCTCTGCGGCGTCTATATTCAAATCCAAAACAGCAATACGATGTCCAAGTTTTGCTAAGCCAGCAGCTATTGTACTGCATAAAACCCCACCAGCTCCTGTAATTACGATTGTTTTTTGCATGTTTATTTAAAATATTTTTCAGCTACACTTTTTTACAAATTCCGATTTCAATCCCATGGCTCCAAAACCACTTATTTTACAACTGATATTGTGATCAGCATCAGTTATACGAATGTTTTTCACCTTAGTTCCGGCTTTAACTGGTTTTGGTGCTCCTTTAACAGGAAGATCTTTAATGACAATGACAGAATCCCCATCATGCAAAACATTTCCATTTGAATCAAGTACTTTTACCGTCTTCTTCAGAGGAACATTTGTAGAACTCCATTCAAAAAAACATGAAGGGCACGCAAAAATATCATTGCCAAGCGGATAAGCATATGGTGATGCGCATTTAGGACAGTGATTTTCTTGATCTGACATCCTGAAAGACATGTTAATTTGGTTGACTAAATTTACTAAAAATCAAATACAACACACCACAAAGCAACCAAGTTGGTAAGGTTACGAAAGATAGAAAAACATCGTACTTATCAGCGATAAAATAAAACAATCCAAAACTGGTTATCCAAGCTGCAAATACCGAACTGTTAAACGAAATTTTTGCCTTTTCAGCGTAATTTTTTTGAATGCCCACTTTATCAGCGAAAAAATGTTCAAACACAATCACGGCGCCAAAAGGTGCTAAAATAAATCCGTATAAAGCTACAAAATCTAGGAGCTTCATAGCAAATGCTGGAAAAATTCCAGCTATGGTAGCAATCGCTCCAGCCAAAATGGTAACCCAGAAGGTAGAGGCTTTTGGAATAATGGCCTGAAACGCAAGTCCAGCTCTATAAATCGTTGGATTAGCAGTCGTCCACCCAGCAAGGATAACCGCAATGATACCAAATATGCCGATAGCATTGTAAGCTAGTGGTCCTGGTGCTACAGGTGGTGCCTGGCCATTGGTCAAAAACGATTGAGCCTCGGGAGTTTGAACAAAAACGGCATAAAGCAATGATGCAGCAATCCATGCCATATAATGCCCCACATACATTCCGGCTGCTGTTGTCCATCCCGAAGTGGCTGATTTAGCATAACGAAAAACCGATAAATCGGACATTCCGATGTGCATCGCCCCATTTGCAAACCACGACCAAATTACGACATGCCAAAATGAATACTTAATTTGCCCTGGAAACGGCTCAGAACCCTTCCCCCAAATGGCCCAAAAATCAGCAAAACTAGTTACTCCCAGTTGGTCTAAAGCAATGATACCACAAGCCAAAAAAGCCAAAACAATGACGGGTGACATCCAGTTGGCAGCCTTGGTAACCGTATCGTATCCACGAGCAGCAATCAACGAAATAACAATACCCAACGCAATCACGATAACGATCCACGTAATACCATTCGGCAAGGTATCGGTGAGTGTAGGCATTGGCATATCAAAGGGGATGCCAACGGCAGTTGCCGAAACAGTAATCATAGACCCCGCCAAGAAACAAAACAACACCCCATTGGCCAAATTGTAAAAAGTTACCAGTCGTTTTCCTGATATTTTTTCCAATTGAAAATAAAGTGTCAGTCTGTTTTTAACAGCAATTTCAGCAGTTAAATATCGCCAAGACAATACAGCTAGTAAATTTCCGAGCAATAATCCAATAATTAAATCAAAAGCACTAACACCCGCTGTTAAAAACAAAGGGCCAATAATAAATTCGGTCCCTGCAGCATGCTCACCAGCATACATCCCTAAAAAACTCTTCCAGCCTTTAAGCTTAGACTCAGGAACGGGAATGCGTTCAAATTCACCTCCTGATTGCGTAGTTGGGGACTTGGCTTGAGATTGATTCATTTTTATTGATTTAATTTTATTTGATTAGATGCTTGTGTAAATGGGTTACTTCTTCACAGCAGACTTGTTCCATGATTTGTTGCAACTCTTTTTTAAGCAAACTGATGGTATGTTCTCCTCCATTTTTTCCAAGAGCAGCGACACCATACATAAACGATCGCCCTAAAAAACTGAAGCTGGCACCACTGGCGATTGTTCTGGCTACATCTATTCCAGATCGAATCCCACTATCCATCATGACTTCAATTTTATCTCCGTATTTTTCACTAATTCTTGTAAGTGGTTTTATGCTAGACTCTCCAGCGTCTAATTGTCTTCCACCATGATTAGAAACAATAATACCATCCAAACCTAAACGTATAGCTTGTTCGGCATCAAATTCTGACGCCACTCCTTTAAGCACGAGCTTTCCTTTCCACATATCACGAATGGGTTTAATTTTTTCCTCGTTCAGGCGTCCAGAAAACGTTTGATCCATAAATTTACCAAGCTGCTTTAAGTCTAAATTTTTAGGCATATATGGTTTAAGGGTTTCAAAGTTTGGTTGTCCATGAACCAATGTTTGCATAGCCCAATGGGGTTTTCTCAAAATTTGAAGCATATTTTGCAGGGACATTTTTGGAGGCATAGCCAAACCATTTCTAATGTCTCTAGGCCTAAATCCAAAAGTAGGCACATCACACAAAATGACTAAGACAGGACAATGTGCGGCTTGAGCTCTATTGATGATGTCGTCTCTAAGGTCATCGGAAGCAGGGTGGTACAATTGAAACCATGCCTTGCCATCCGTAATTTCACTAATTCGCTCAATGCTTGAGGTGGTCACGGTGCTCAAAATAAAGGGAACATTATACTCAAATGCTGCTTTTGCCAAAATCTCTGGTGCGTTGGGCCACATCAAGCCTTGAAGTCCCACCGGTGCAATGCCAAATGGTGCATCATAAGTAAGACCAAAAAGTGTTGTTTTGAGTGAAGAACCACCATGTGGCTTTATGTAGTTAGGCTTTAGTTGAACCTCACGAATATCCGCGGTGTTTCGGATCAAATTCACATCTTCATTACAGCCACCGTCCAGATACTCAAAAGCAAATTTTGGAATTTTCTTTTGTGCTTTAGTGCGTAAGTCACTTACTGACGGATACTTTGAGTTAAAACCTTTTGACATCGTATTATTTTATGATAAACGGAACATGTTTTTTAAGCGAGTAGTTTTCTTTCAAAAATTTCGGATTTAGCTTTTTGTCTGAAACAACTATAGCTGCTCCTAAAGCAGAACCTAATGAAGCATCAGTGGTACGCAATTTCATTTCCCTGAAATAATGGGTTAGTAATTGAATAAAAACATCGTTTTTACTAAATCCACCATCAACATATATTCTTTTGATTTTTTGCTCACCTATAGCTTGTTGAATACTCTCTTTTTGCAACAAAATGAGCTCTAACATCAATTGATGAAAGGCCGCTTCAAAGGTCTCAAAATGCATGATGGTACGTTCGGGCATGTCCTTACTACTTAAGGATTCCCATTTAAAATGAAATGCAAATTTAGCGGCAATTCGTTTAAAAATCTTTTCGTCAAACTTTACACTTCGGTGGTAGTCCTCAGAAACACCAAAGTGAGCATCAAGACGTGCTACTTGAATCTTGTATTCGTTCCCGAGAAATAATCGAGACGCTTTAACTGGACGTCCATTGATACGCATATAGTTTATGGTGTTGGTATCTGAAGGAGTATCATTTGCCACAAACGGGTTTAGCGAAATGCTCCACGTACCCGTTGAGAGCAATACAAATTTCTTTTTAAGACTTCGTACATAAGGTAATAATGCAGCCGAACTATCGTGAATACCTAACCCAATCTTTATCCGTCTGCCATCAAAGTTCATATTTATGCTAGTTTCTGACGAAACAATAGGTGGTAAAATTTTATTAATTTTTTCGGTATAAACCCATTGATGATAATCGCTTTTATCAAAATCCCATAAGCCCGTATGACAACCAATACTGGTGTATTCACTTACAGGGATACCTGTAAAAACATAACTTAAATACTGTGGTAAATGGAGTGAATACTTAATCTTGGAAAACAATTCTGGCTTGACATGCTTCAACCAATACAATTGAAGTCCTGAGTTGAGAAAACTCAAGTCAAAACAACCCGTAGTTTTAATAAACTGCTCTTTAGGTCCATATTTTTTTA
>JAURDG010000229.1 GCA_030828025.1 Flavobacteriaceae bacterium
AGGTGTAGCTTTGAAACAAAGCACATTTATGAGAATTCTATTTTTGATTTTTTTTGGGGCTCATCTTGCCTTGGGCCAATCCTATTTTACCGAACGCTATGAGCCTTTTCAAACAAAGATAACCGCTCCAGAAACTTTTTTGGAATACGAAATAGGGTCCCAACATACCCGACACGATCAAATTGTAAGTTATTTCCAAAGCTTGGCCACACAGTCAGACCGCGCTCAGATAAGTTTTTATGGTAAAACGCATGAAGGCAGAAAACTCACAATGCTCATTGTCAGCTCAAAAGAAAATTTAGCACAAATAGAAGCCATACAAAAAAAACATTTGGACTATGCCCAAGGGAAATTAGAAAAACAGCCAGACATACCGGTAATCGTCAATTTGGCCTATAATGTTCACGGAAACGAACCCTCTTCTTCTGAAGCGGCTTTGTTGGCGGCCTACACACTTGTCGCCTCTGAAAATCCGCAAATACAATCATTTCGAGAAAATGCAATCATTTTTATCGACCCAACGATTAATCCAGACGGGAGAGACAGACATACCCAGTGGGCTAACAGCTACAAGGGATCTCCTTTGGTTTCAGACCCTCTCGACGCAGAACACAATGAAGCCTGGCCTAGGGGGAGAACCAACCATTATTGGTTTGATTTAAATCGCGATTGGCTCTTGGCCATCAATCCAGAAAGTCAAGGAAAATTAAATTGGTACCACCAGTGGTATCCCAATGTGGTAACAGATTTCCATGAAATGGGTAGCCAAAGCACTTATTTTTTCGAGCCCATGAAAGCCAATGGTTCTTTGGACCCCATCATGCCTAAAGAAAACTATACAGCACTCAATGAATTGTTTGCCGGTTATTTTTCAAAAAACTTGGACAGTTTAGGGTCCTTATATTTTACAAAAGAAGTTTTTGATGGTACATATCCAGGATACGGGTCTTCGTATCCTGATTTACAAGGAGGACTGGGCTTACTTTTTGAGCAGGCAAGCTCAAGAGGATTAAAACAAAAAACAGATTATGGATACATAACTTTCCCCTTTACCATTAGAAATCAGTATGTTTCCAGTTTGGCAACAGTTCAAGCAGCAGTAGAAAACAAAGCCCTACTACGAGACTATCAAAAAGTGTTTTTTGAAAGCGCACTAACTAGAAGTAAACAAAGCAAGATTAAAGCGTATGCGTTCACAGAACCTGATCGAAACAAAAGAAACGCCTTTCTTGATAAGCTCTATCGCCATCAGGTAAAAGTGATTACTACAGGAGAAAACAGCTACGCAGTTCCCACTGAACAACCACAGTATCGAATGGTACAGACTTTTTTCGAAACCTATGACAGCTATAGGGACAGCGTGTATTACGATGCTTCTGCGTGGTCCGTAGCAAACTTTTACAACATCAAGTACAAAGCGGTTACCAAACTTCCCAATAGCATAGCGGAAGAAACGACAACAAATACTCTTTTAGAACCACTCAAAAAGTCTAATTATGCTTATGTAGTAAATAGTACGGATTATAAGCTTCCAGCGCTCATATACTTTTTGCAAGAAAAGGAGCTCACAGTAGCTGCGGCTTATAAGCCTTTTTCGACAAAAGAAAAAGGAGCTTATGCCTATGGCTCTTTAGTGATTCCCGTAGCTCCACAAAAGAAAAGTACGGATGAAATTTTTAATGTTTTAAAGCAGGCCCAAGCGCATTTTGAAGTTCAAATAGATGCTTTAACCACCGGTTATAATGTTTCTGGAATAGACTTAGGAAGCCGCTACATTCAGCCAGTCCAAAAACCAAAGGCGTTAATGCTTATAGGTGATGGAGTGAGTTCTTATGAAGCGGGTGAGGTGTGGCACCTCTTGGATACACGCGTAGGAATGCCGATTACTAAAGTGAGGCAATCTTCTTTGAATCAAATTCCATTGGAAAAGTACAACACCTTGGTGCTAGTATCGGGAAATTACAAATGGGAAGAAAAAACGATTCAGAAGTTAAAGACCTGGGTGGAACAAGGGAATACGATTATAGCACAGGGAACGGCAACCACAGCCCTTATAAAACACAAAATTATTCAGGAGCAGCTTGTGATTCAGCCCAAAGACAGTTTGAATAAAACCAGCCAAAAACCGTATGTAGATGCACCAGAAAACCTGGGAAGAGAACAATTGGGAGGCGTATTTGTTAAAGGGAATATGGATCTAACTCATCCCTTAGCTTTTGGTTATACCTCAAAAGCCATTAGTCTTTACAAAAACAACCTG
>JAURDG010000055.1 GCA_030828025.1 Flavobacteriaceae bacterium
ACGCCATAGGATCGAATATCCTCTTGGCTACGCTGGTTAGGTGACTGATCGATAGCACCAAAACCTACTGTAGATATGGCGCCATTAACAGTTAAATTGGCAAAATCAGCAAGGTTTGCATCCATAGCTCCTATGGCCGCCCAACCACCTTTTGAATCAATCTCGGAAAGGCGCAATTCGTTAAACCACACTTCACCACTTAGGCGTTCTCCTGCTGTTGAACTTGGGTTTTTGACACCTACCACCAAGGTACGAATCGCACCAAGTGAAGGATTTCCACGAATGGCTAACTTGTATTTCTTATCGCCTGGCAAGCTAGCGTTAGGTGCAAATTCATCAATTCGATTAAGCGCTTCATCAAAGTAAGTAGCCCCATCCAACTCACGGTTCGAGATGGATTTGGCCTTGAGTTGGGTCAGCAACTCAATAGGTAAATCGATTTCGTTACTTGCCGTTTGCCATACTTCCTCTGCACTCAAATTATTGGAAACACCATCTGTATATGCAGTAGGTTTTAGGGGGATTTCAATCTGATAATAATTCTCGGTAATATCCGTTCCAAGGCGGATAAAGGCAACTATTCGGTTGTCCATATCGTCTTGTGCACCTTCGCCAGGAAGCGGGTTTTTTCCCGATTGCAAGGGTAAAGACTCCGCATGCAAGAACATCCGCAAGCGTTTGTATTGCCGCATATCCAAATCGATGTGCTTATAAACACCTTCTGCATCTTGGGGTTCCAAATCGGTAACCGTAAGCGAAAGCGACTGTTCATTTTCCCTAATGAGGTTGTTGAAACTATTGAGTGTTTCTCGTTGAATGCCTGGTGGCAATTTGTAGCGGATAGGCGTTCGGGTTTCGTTTTCTAAAATGTTTACTGCACTTACCTCAAGTTGTGTGTTGGGGTAATGTATTTGGTTTTGATTCAGTGTATTCGCCACTCGTGTCCAATCTGCACGAACGATGTCGAGCGTTCCGAAACGGAATACTGTTGGCTGACTAAAGCCCGTAACCATCATCCGCATAAAGCGAATGGAGCGCAAATCTTGCATGTCATTTATCGCCTCGAAATATTGACGGGTAGCAGGAGCTTCATAATAAGCCTCAACTACTGGAACGCGAAACTGCAGCCAGCGCGAATTGGTCACCTGACCGTTTGGCAATTGAATGTTGTCATTTTCACGAACATCTACCAAGAACGGATGTACACCTACTTGCATGTTTTTGCCTATTGGAATCCGGTATTGATAATAACGGTCAATGGTGTTCATGGTATTGTCTTGATTTAGGTCTTCCGCATCAGGAACCGTGTAAGAGCCTCTGAATTGTTCGGTAACCTCTAAAGGCGAATTGCCTTGTGTTCCGTTGTATCTTTTATATCGATCCAAAATAGAGCCGCTGCCTTGTACAAAGTAGGTGTAATTGTCTCCTGCAGGGTCGTCTGCTGGTCCATTGGTATAGACCAATCGTTCTTCTTCATCGGTCAGTCCGTCCAAGCCTACATCTTGAAGGGAACGGTTTTGCCCATCTGCGTCAAAGGCATAAACCAAGGACTGGGTGGCAGGCGTTTTGCCCCAAGATGTGGTGTAAATTGCCGTGTTTTGCTCATTTGCTGGTAGTCCATTTTCGTATTGCTTCCGCCCGTCTTTCAATACATCTTCCGAAATATTTCCCAAGTGAAACACCAACTCCCCCAAATCGTTCGTCGGGCTAGACTGACTTGAGAACGTGTCCAGTAACCAAAACTCGATATACTCCACATTAGACTGCGCAAAATCGGTGGTAGTCATGGGTCGGGTAATGGCAGCCCAGTTTTGTTCGGGATTCGCACCAAAGTTCGGTGCATTGTTGTAGGGTCCGCGTTCTTGAGGATAATAGGCTAAATCAAAGGTATATTGAACCCTAGATTGCCCTTGAACAATGTCTTGTTGTGGAAATATTTCATCAATAAAAATACGCCGTGCTGCATCAGTTGATAGGTCGTTATTGGTCACGCCGCTTGGGCGTCTATTGGAATAAAAGAGTGGATCAATATTGTACCACGCCAACTGAGCCCGTTGATAGCCCGAACTGAGGTCATCCACACCAGCCGAGGCACCAGCTAACGGAATTTGTTGTGAGGGTGCAGGCACACTCGACAAAGCCCAAGAGTAGGTGTCGCGGATGTCCAAATTGGTTTGTGTTCCCTCAAAGTCGTCAATGTACGATGTGGCAACATTATTCAGTTCTGTGCTTTTTGGCGTTCCTACCCTAAGGAATGCTGCTTCTGCACGAATGGACACATTAGAAGCCACCTGCGTGTCAATATTGGGTAGCTTATTGACCATACGGGTTAAAAAAGGAATTTCCTTAGAAAACATCCCGCTCATGCCCAACATGGTGTTGTTTACGGGTTCGGTTCCGTAATTGGCTTTTTGGGTCAATGGGCGTTCGCTCAGGCGCATATAGGTTGCCCCCATAATAAGATCGTCATTGACTTTATGCTCGGCGGTAAAGCCAATAAACCGCTTGTTTTGTTGCCCAAACAAGGTGTTGCTTTCCGTAGAGACTTCAATTGGAATATTGGAGTTTTTTATGGCTTCGTTGAGAATGGTTACTCGGCCGAGTTGATAGTTCACCGTATAGTCTAAGCCTTCTTGAAGTAGGCGTCCACCAGCAGAAACACGCACAGAACCGCGCGGCACATTAAAGGCACCCAAGGCAATACCTTGCCCAGAGCCCGAAGACTTGTAGCGTCCTTTTAATTCAAATTTATTGTATCGCTGGTAGTCCGCAGCATCTGCTTTAGTGATCTCATACATCTCCTTAAAGACATATTTTTTCTGATTGGCGTTGTAGCGATTTCTATCTGCGTAATCTTCTTGTGGGTCATCAGATTTTAGGAGGTTAAACAAGTATTCGCCAAAAGGCTCTACGCTTGGAAAAACAATTTGCCCTTGTTCGGGAAATACCGTGATGCCACTTAGGTAATCAAAAAATCCATCGCCTTCTGGTTGTGGGTCTTGATAAATGTTTAGTTTATCTAACCCAAAAAGATTGAGCAATATGCGTTCTTCTGTACCTACTGGCCAAGCAGTTTCATCCTCTGGCCGAATGAAGTTTGCAGGAGATGGGTCGGTGTACAACACATTAAACACAAAATCTTCTTCGGTCAGCTGAAAGGCACCAATATTATATACGTTTTTCATCATCAAATCCCAGACTGGTTGACTCACGTCTAAAACAGGGCTTTTCAGCATTTTTACCAACAGGCTGTTGTTGCTGACTTGAGGCACCGCACCAGCAGTGTTGGTAACTGTTGTAGATGCCACGCCATCGCCCGAAAATTCTCCTACTTGATAGGTCTGTCCATTGACCGTATATTGAAAAGCAACGCCCAAAACCTCGTCGTTGTTCAGCTGTTGGTTTAAGGAAATATACCCTAATTGACTGTGGAGCTTATACTCGTTGGGGGTTAGCTTACGTGCACTTTCCAAAACAGCATAGTCACGTCCCTCACTTACCAAAGATGCACTAGTGCCAAAGCCATTTCTAGCCGTGGCAATATCACGAATGGCATCCGTAAGCAATCCCGTTCCTCCAATAGCCAAAGGGTCTAGCTTGTTTACTTCATTGTCGGGGTATGCGCCTGGATTTGTGTTAAAAAAATTAGGGACACTATTGTCCAAAAGTGTTCTGTCGGGAGCTGATTCGCCCAGGTCTTGAAGTGCCAGTATGTTGCGGACATTGTTCGTTTGCGCAGCACGATTGGTAACCCAAACTTCTACCCTTGTAATCTGAATTGGGGAATTTATGTAGGGATAGGTTTTAACGGCAGCATCGTAATTGTCCCTGAAATATTGCGCCAAAAAGAAGTGTCGGTACTCCTCATAGTCAAGAGCAAACAAAGAAAACTCCTCAAGAACACCCGAGCCATTTGCCTGAACAGTTTGTGTCTGTGACCGTTGCTCCGAGATAACGGCTGCAACATCTGTATTTCCAAATTTCAGCTGCGCTTTTACACCAAACAAGCTTTGCGCTCCTGTAATCAGCGAGCTGTTGAGCGGCATATTCACGTTTCCTACTTCTAGTTTTTGTAAAATACCGTCTTCGTTGCCTGTTATGCCTTTGTCTTTAATGCTTCTAAGGTCGTCCAGCTTTCCTTTACCTTGATTAATCAGGTTATTGCCTTTATTGACCAAGTCTTTTCCCTTATTCAAGGTATTTTGTATCGAACTTGGCACTAAGTCTTCGGGAAAAAATTCGAGTTTAATAATCCGTTGAAAATCAAATGTAGATTGGGTGTCGTAGTTGGCATTTATTTTTAGGCGCGTGCCAATGGTTCCCGAAAGCCCAAGGTTAATCCGTTGGTCAAAATCAAAGCCTAAGCTGCTCTGATTTCGTGGCGAAATGGATGGATTTCCTGACTTTTGGTACCGAATACCTAGGTCAATACTTGCCGACCCTTGTGGGCGTATGTTGATTTCATTACTTCCAAAAATCGCTTCAAAAAACTTAGAATTAACATAGTAATCGGGCAATAGGTCTTTTTGAGAATCTTCATCTTGATCGATACCTGCTAACGCTGCCTGTTTTTCACGAATGTACGCCCTAGATTTTTCAGCCAATACGCGCTTGCTGTATTGTTCAGGTGTAAGAACCAGCGGTTGTTCAGCATCTATCGCGCCGACTTTAATATTGTAGAAATATAAATTCAGTTTGGGGTCATAGGTATATGACGTAGTAAAGGAAGTCGGTTTTTGTTTTAGTGCGATTTGTTTCAACTGTTGAGCAACAATCAGACTGTCTTGGGTGGCACTATTATTTTGAGCATAGATTGCTGCGGTAGTGATTACCCAAAAGAGCCCACTGTAAAGACCGACATTAAGCTTGTCAAAATGCTTCATTATAACTTATTGAGCGCATTTTTAATGAGTCGCTCCACAGACATACTAGGCTCAACTTGCAACAAGGTGTCTACTACTTTTTGAGTTTGTTTTGTAGGATAGCCTAAAACGCTTAGTGCTGATAACGCCTCATCACGCTGCGTATTGTTTGACGGTACACTTATTTCATCTACACCTGCAAGTTGCATCACTTTATCACCCAAATCAACGATAACACGTTGCGCTGTTTTGGCACCAATCCCCTTAATCGCTTGAATGGCAGCTACATTATCTGTTTGAATAGCTTGGATTACTTCTTGAGGACTCATCGAAGACAGCATGGTTCTTGCCGTATTTGCCCCAATGCCACTGACACTAATTAATAGACGAAAAACGCTGCGCTCCACTTCTTCCATAAATCCATAAAGTGTATGTGCATCCTCACGCACTTGTAAATGCGTGTAAATACGAATATGCTCATCATCAGATAGCTGTCCGTAGGTATGCAAGGAAATATGCACTTCATAGCCTACCCCAGAACAATCAACCACCAAAGTGGTTGGAGACTTCGATACCAATCGCCCGTTGAGTTGTGTAATCATGGTGATTTTTAGGGTATAAACTTCGGAATAAAAAGTTTTATACGCTAACCAATCACAAAGTAATCAAAAAAAGCGTTATTTATTTAGATAATACACTAGATTTTTGGTCCAAATTGGGCGATATCTTTGCCGATGCCTTCTTCGTACTGCTTAAAATTATCGGAAAACAATCGTGCCAATTTTTTGGCACTTTTCACATACGCTTCTTGACTGTTCCACGAAACAACTGGATTCAGGATGCTGTCTGGCAGCTTCTTGCATTTCTTAGGAACAAGCACGTCAAAAATAGGCAGTTTAACAGTTTTTTCACTGGCAAGACTACCGTCATGAATGGCATCAATAATGGCGCGTGTATGGACAAGAGAAATCCGATTTCCTTCTTTAAAACCGCCGCCTATCCAGCCAGTATTGACCAGCCAGACATCCGTATTGTGTTTCGCTATTTTTTGGGCTAATAGAGTAGCATAAGCAATCGGTTGTAGCACCATAAATGCTGCACCAAAGCAAGTTGAAAATGTTGCCGAAGGTTCAGTGACACCCATCTCCGTTCCAGCTATTTTTGCCGTATAGCCGCTAAGAAAATGATACATGGCTTGTTCTGCAGTTAATTTGGAAACTGGAGGAAGCACACCAAAAGCATCGCAAGTGAGGAATATGATGTTTTTCGGATGCCCACCCAAGCAGGGTTTTTTTATGCGCTGCATAAATTCTATGGGATATGACGCTCGGGTGTTTTCGGTAATGGATATGTCTTCGTAATCAACCTTATGTGATTTTTTATCATAAACCACATTTTCCAAAACAGTTCCAAATTTTATTGCGCTATAAATTTCAGGCTCCTTTTCTTTGCTTAATCCAGCAACTTTGGCATAGCATCCGCCTTCAGCATTAAAGATACCATCAGCACTCCAGCAGTGTTCGTCATCGCCAATGAGCAGTCTTTTACTGTCTGCAGAAAGGGTTGTTTTTCCCGTTCCGCTAAGCCCAAAAAACAAAGAAACATCGCCATTATTGCCTTCATTTGCCGAGCAATGCATGGACAAAATGCCCTGTTTGGGCATGATATAATTCAAAATCGAAAAAATCCCTTTTTTCATCTCCCCAGCATACTGCGTCCCAAGAATGACAAACTCGCGATCTTCAAAACTTAAATCAATACTTGTCTTGCTTTTCATATAACTGGTGTATTGATTTGCTGTAAACTCGCCTGCGTTGTAAATCACATAATCGGGTTCTCCAAAATTTTCTAGCTCTTCTTCACTCGGGCGAATCATCATATTGTGCATAAACAATGCATGGTAGGGACGTGTGCATATCACACGTGCCTTGAGGCGTGTTTTTTGGTCCCAACCTACGAAGCCATCCACCACATATATCCTAGTTCTGGTGTTGAAGTAATCAATCGCTCGTTGGCGATTGATACGAAAGGTGCGTGTATCCATAGGGATATTTACCTCACCCCACCAAATATCGTCTTGGGTTTGTTGTTCTTTTACAATTCGCTTGTCGCTGGGACTTCGCCCTGTTTTTTCGCCTGAGCGTAAAATCAATGCGCCATTATCCGAAATAACAGCACCTAAATCATAACGCAAGGCTTTGGCGTAAAGTTGCGCAGGCGACAGGTTTCGGTATAGTTTTTTGGGTTGGATTCCGTATTGCAGTAGGTTAAATGGTGTTTTCATATTGCCGTAATAAGTAGGTGTTGAGCGTTTCTACCATTTCTTTGTTTCCACAAAAAAAAGGAACGCGTTGGTGTAAGTCTTTGGGGTCAATTTCTAAAATTCGTTCATGCATGCTTTTGGCCATACCGCCTGCTTGTTCAATCAAAAATGCTATGGGATTGCATTCGTACAATAGCCTTAGCTTTCCGTTGGGATGCTTTTCATTTGGAGGATACAAGAAAATACCCCCTTTAAAAATATTGCGATGAATGTCTGACACCATCGAACCGATATACCGAGTGGAATAGTGCGGGTCTTGTTTCTTTTGGTCAATCAGATACTGCTTAATTTCATCAGGAAATGTTGAAAAATTAGCTTCGTTTATCGAGTAGATATGCCCAGATGACGGTAACTTTATGTTGGGATGGGACAAATAAAACGTGCCTATGGCTGGATTCAGTGTAAATCCATTTACGCCATCACCAGTAGTATAAACAAGCATGGTCGATGTGCCGTATAAAATATAGCCAGCGGCTACTTGCTGTGTTCCTGGTTGCAAAAAATCGGCTTAAGCAACATCCTGATTTGTAGGTGTTTTTCGTTTATAAATGGAAAAAATAGTCCCCACCGAAACATTCACATCTATGTTTGATGAACCGTCGAGCGGGTCTATTAGCACCACATAATTATTCCCTTTCCCTGAAGAATGGCTTACTTGTATAAAATCTTCGATTTCCTCGCTTGCGATTCCACAAACAATATGGCGATTGGTAAGTGCTTCAATAAAGAGGTCGTGGGCAAAAACATCTAGCTTTTGTTGCGCTTCTCCCTGAATATTGGTTGCGCCATAATTA
>JAURDG010000184.1 GCA_030828025.1 Flavobacteriaceae bacterium
ACCCTTAGTCAAGATGAACTTGACCAGTGCGACTACCAAAAAGGAGATGCAGAAGGTTTGGTCAACTACGCCTTATCGGTTGCGGGAATAAAGTTGGCGGTACTGATGATGGAGCATCAAGAAGAAAAGATGATTAAACTTTCCTTTAGAAGCATCGGGAATATGGCGGTCAATTTATTTGCAAAGGAATATTTTGAAGGCGGTGGACACATCAACGCTGCAGGAGGAAAATCGATGCGTAGCCTTAAAGATACCGAGCGCTATTTTCTGGATGCATTAAATTCATATTTTACTTCACTTTAGGTTTATTCATTTTTTGTATTTTTCACATCTCAAACAACATGATGACAAAACAATTCTTCACTTCCGTATTTTTTTTAGCACTTATCCTTGGATGTTCCACTTCTAAGAGCAGTTTAGACAAAGGGCTGTATGCAGACATTGAAACCAATCGAGGAACAATTTTACTCAAGCTTAGCTTTGAGGAAACACCAACCACAGTAGCCAATTTTGTTTCCTTAGCCGAAGGAACCAACAATCAAGTCAGCGATGCGTATAAAGGCAAACCTTATTACAACGGATTGGTTTTTCATCGTGTCATCCCTGATTTTATGATTCAAGGTGGCGATCCAACAGCAACAGGAAGTGGCGGGCCTGGATATAAATTTGAGGACGAGTTTGCTGATGAGCTCAAACATGATGGACCTGGCGTATTGTCTATGGCAAACTCAGGGCCAAATACTAATGGAAGTCAGTTTTTTATTACACACAAAGAAACACCCTGGTTAGACGGAAAACACAGTGTTTTTGGACGTGTCGTTACAGGACAAAAAGTTGTGGACTCTATTCAACAAAACGACACCATTGTCAAGGTGGATATTATCCGCAAAGGTAGCGATGCCCGAAAGTTTAAGGCGGACCAAATTTTTGATGCGTATTTTGCAGGGATTGAAGCGCGTAAAGCCGCTAAAATAGCAAAGCTAGAACAAGTTAAAACAGCTAAAGCTGATGCCCTTAGCGCATTAAAAGAAAAAGCAACAACGACAGACAGCGGCTTGAGCTATGTCATCACGCAAAGTGCTGATAACGGAGCGGCGGTAGTTCCTGGCGTAACCGCCATGACACATTATGCCGTGTATTTTGAGGATGGTAGTTTGCTGGACACCTCACTAAGTGACGTCGCTAAGGAGTACGATACGTTTGATTTCCGTCGTGAGCAAGGTGGTGGCTATCGTCCCATAGAAGCACGTATTGACCCCGAAGTGTCGCTCATTGCTGGTTTTAAAGAAGGGATTTCCTTGCTTAAAGCAGGTGAAAAAGCTACACTTTATTTGCCCTACTACCTCGCCTATGGCGAACAAGGAAACCAAGTAATTCCACCAAAATCAACCTTGATTTTTGAAGTAGAGATAACTCAAGTGATTGGCGAGTGATTCAAGTAAAACATCGCTGGCTATTGCTATGTTTGGTGGTGTTTTTTTTGGGTTTATATGCGTTAAGCAGTCAGCCATTTGTCATAGATACCTATTATGCGTCGTGGCTCTACCCTATCATTTCCCGTATTAACCAGGGGCTTTGGGCACGTTTTCCCTTTTCCATCGGCGATTTGGGTTACACCCTTTTTGGCGTAGTCCTTATTTGGCAGTTGTTTCGCACTCCTTTAAGGCATTTGGTGCGGCGTTTTTTAACACTCCTAACCATCCTTGTATTCTTGTTCTACACCTTGTGGGGAATGTTGTATTTTAAAACATCGCTGCGCATCCAAAAAGACATAAAAGGCACAATCAAAACGGAACTGCTATTCAACACAACAAAACACTATGCTACTCAAGTGGCGCATTTGCATGAGGCGTTGAGCACCAATAATAATGAAAAAATAGCGGTGCCGCAGAGCAAGAAGGAACTTTTGGCTATGGCCACCAAAGGCATGGAAGCCTCAAGCTTACGCCCAAAAAACATACACGGCAAGGCAAAAGGAACGCTATTTCCAACAGCATTAAGCTATATGGGGTTTGCTGGTTATGCCAATCCATTTACACACGAAGCACAGGTAAACACCCTACAGCCCAAACTAAGTATTTTAACCACCAGTTGCCACGAGATTGCTCATCAATGGGGCTATGCAGCAGAAGACGAAGCAAATTATATTGGCATCAAAGCCAGCATGAATGCTGACGAGCCACTCCTGGTCTATGCGGGTAGTTTATTGGCTTTTCGTTACTTGATTAACAGCTTATATCGAGCAGATAAGGAAGCTGCCGAAAAACTTCTAAACGAACTACCAAAAGGGACACGATTGCACATGGCAGAAATGCGTGCATTCTGGCAGAAGTACCAAAACCCGTTTGAGCAAGTTTTTGAAAAAAGCTATGACCAATACCTAAAAGCCAACCAACAACAAGCAGGCATTAAAAGCTACTCGCTGGTGGTTGGCTTATTGGTGGATGATTATATCAATCAAGAATAACAGGTGCACCTGCCGCTTCAGCCATGGCTATGGTTGCATCTGTCTGTGCAGCCAACGCATCAACTTGCGGACTGAGCTTAGCCAAAAGGGCTACAGCCATTTCATAGCTTTCCATGTGCATTTTTGTTGGGCCATAAGTGTTGGAATAAAAACCACGTGAGGCTACCGACAAACGATCAGACAATTTGGGCGTATCCTTCTCGCCTACTTCTTGTTTTGCTGGACTTCCATCGATTGCTTTTTTCAGTGCCAACTGCGTTTCGTTTAACGCATGAACCGCTTGATGAAGCTCCGCTTGGTTGGAAGTTGCAAAAGATAACGATTTTGCTAAGGCTTGAATCTTTTTAGTTGTCTTTTTAAAGGTATGATTCATTGTTTGCGCCTGTAAGTACACATCTGTTAACTTGCTTTTATAAGCACCATGCTTGGCAGCAGTTGGGTTGTTCAACACATTTTGTCGTAAACGCAGCACCTCAAAAGACTGCTTTGTTGCAAGTGCCGAAAGTGTGCCGTGGTGTTTTTTGAACAACTGTACGCTGTAGGTTCCTACTGGAACATCAACACGAACACCACTTCTTCCTCCGTCAGCATGAATGTCTATAGTAGTAGCTATGCGGGTACGCAAATCCCAATGCACACGATGTAT
>JAURDG010000018.1 GCA_030828025.1 Flavobacteriaceae bacterium
AAACCATCACCGTAGAAGAGTACAACCAAGCTTGCCGAAAAGCGGTAATGCGTTACACTGATGTTTGGAATAACCTAACCGAACAAATGGGTTATTGGGTAGATATGGAAGATCCATACATTACTTACAAAAGCAAATACATGGAGTCGGTATGGTGGCTTTTGGCAACCATGTACAACAAAGGACTGATTTATAAAGGATATACCATTCAGCCGTATTCGCCCATGGCAGGAACAGGACTTTCATCACATGAGTTAAATCAACCAGGATGCTATCGTGATGTTACGGATACTTCGGTAACGGCACAGTTTAAAACCATTACCGAATCGCTGCCCAAGGGATTAGCGCACAAGATGCCATTACACATTTTGGCTTGGACAACGACCCCATGGACTTTGCCTTCAAATACAGCGCTTACTGTTGGGCCAAAAATTAAGTATGCCGTTGTGCACACCATCAATCAATATACGCACAGCCCAGTTCGTGTATTGTTGGCAGAAAAACTCATTCCGAAGCAGTTTGGCAAAAAATATCATCAGGTAAACGCTGAGCAAGACGTAGCCAACTTTTCCAAAGAAGATAAAACACTTCCGTTTTGGATAGAACAACAAATTGTTGGCGCAGATTTGGTTGGCATCAGGTATGAACAATTATGGTCTGAGGCACCATTGCCCTACCAAAATGCGGGGGACGCTTTTCGTGTGATTGCTGGAAACTTTGTGACTACCGAAGACGGAACGGGAATTGTACATACCGCCCCAACCTTTGGTGCAGATGATGCCGCTGTTGCCAAAGAAGCAAATCCGCCGGTACCACCATTATTGGTACTTGACGAGAACGCACAAGCGGTACCACTAGTCGATTTACAAGGAAAATTCCGTTCAGAAGTTGGGCTCGTTGGCGGAATGTTTGTCAAAAACGAATTTTACCCCGATGGAGAAGCTCCTGAAAAATCTGTAGATGTCGAAATTGCTATTCGCCTCAAAGAAGAAAACAAAGCGTTTAAGGTCGAAAAATACGTTCACAGTTATCCTCATTGTTGGCGAACAGATGCACCAGTTTTGTATTATCCTTTAGACTCTTGGTTTATCAATGTTCAGGGGCATAAAGACCGCATGGTTGCGCTGAATAAAAGTATTCAATGGAAGCCTGCAAAAACAGGTGAAGGGCGATTTGGGAACTGGCTTGCGAGCGCCAACGATTGGAACTTGTCTCGTTCACGGTTTTGGGGTATTCCGTTACCTATTTGGCGAACTGCCGACGGAGAAGAAACCCGTATTATTGGCTCAATCGAGGAGTTGAAGGTGGCTATTGAAGAGGCTGTCGCAGCTGGTTTGATGACCTCAAATCCATTTTCTTTTTTCGTTCCGGGAGATTTTTCCGACTCAAATTACAACCAGATAGATTTGCACAAAGACACGGTTGACAAGCTAGTTTTGCGAAGCAAATCAGGCAAGCCGATGCGCCGCGAGTCCGACCTTATTGACGTTTGGTTTGATTCGGGAGCGATGCCCTATGCGCAATGGCATTATCCCTTTGAAAACAAAGAAAAAATTGATCAAAACACGAGCTTTCCAGCAGATTATATCGCCGAAGGCGTAGATCAAACACGAGGCTGGTTTTACACCCTTCATGCCATTGCGACCCTAGTTTTTGATTCGGTTGCGTATAAGAATGTGGTGTCTAATGGTTTGGTTCTCGACAAAAACGGGCAAAAAATGTCGAAGCGATTGGGCAATGCGGTTGACCCTTTTACAACCATAGATACCTATGGCCCTGATGCCACACGGTGGTACATGATCAGCAACGCCAATCCTTGGGATAACCTTAAATTTGATGTTGAAGGCATTGAAGAAGTCAAAAGAAAGTTTTTCGGAACGCTTTACAACACCTATTCGTTTTTTAGCCTCTATGCAAACATTGACGGTTTTGCCTTTACAGAAGATGAAATCCCCCTAGAAGATCGTCCAGAAATTGACCAATGGATATTGTCAGAACTTCACAGCTTAATTCAAAAAACAACAGCGTTTTATGATGCCTACGAGCCTACACGTGCTTGCCGCGCCATCAGCCATTTTGTAACCGAAGACTTGAGCAACTGGTATGTGCGCTTGTGCCGCAGACGTTTTTGGAAAGGAAGCTATGAGCAAGATAAAATTTCGGCCTATCAAACGCTGTACGAGTGTTTAGTCACCGTTGCAAAAATGATGGCACCTGTTGCGCCTTTTTATGCAGATCGTCTGTTTCAAGACTTGAATGGCGTCACCAATCGAGAGGCAGCGAGTTCTGTGCACTTGGCGTTTTATCCCAAGAGCAATACGGATTGGATTAACGAAGAATTGGAACAAAAAATGCAGCGTGCTCAGAAGATTACGTCCTTGGTTTTGTCGTTGCGCAAGCGAGAAAAAATTAAAGTTCGGCAGCCATTACAGCGAATTATGGTTCCTGTTTTGGACGAAAAAGCACGTGTGCAGATTGAAGCGGTTTCGGAGCTTATTGCAGCTGAAGTAAACGTAAAAGAAGTCGCCCTTATAGATGACAGCTCCTCTATTTTGGTCAGAGAGATAAAGCCAAACTTTAAAACCTTAGGGCCTCGGTTTGGTAAAGACATGGGCAAAGTCGCCAAAGCCATTCAAGAGTTGAACGAAACACAGATTGCACAACTTGAACAAAAAGGGCAAATAGTTCTTGAAATCGACAATAAAAGCAGTATATTAGAAGTTGATGATGTTGTCATCAGCTCTAAGGACGTTTCGGGCTGGTTGGTTGCTTCCGAACAAGGGGTAACCGTGGCGCTAGACGTTCAAATGAACGAGTCACTCCGATTGGAAGGCATGGCTCGAGAGTTGGTAAACAGGCTTCAAAACATAAGGAAGGAACTCGGTTTTGAGGTTACGGACAAGGTTGAGGTTTCGTTTACCGAAAGTAGTGTGTTGTTGGATATTTTAAAACAAAACAAAGCGTATATTCAACACGAAATTTTGGCAACCAACATAACAATAGCCAAAGAACTACCCGAAAGCACAATCGAATTGGCTTTCGAGTCGCTTGAAGTTAACGTACACATGGTTAAATCGTTATAATGAATAAATTATGGAACTAAAAAATCGTTATTCGGATGAAGCCTTAAAGCAGTTTAAGGCACTTATAGAAGAAAAAATAGCCAAAGCGCAAAACGACCTTGAGTTGATTCGCAGCGCATACATGAATGATGGAAACAACGGCACCGATGATACTGCCCCGACATTTAAAGCATTTGAAGAAGGGTCTGAAACGATGTCCAAAGAAGCCAATACCCAATTGGCGTTGCGCCAAGAAAAGTTTATTCGTGATTTAAAAAATGCGCTCATTCGCATTGAAAACAAAACCTATGGCGTATGCCGTGTTACAGGCAAACTCATAAACGAAGAGCGATTAAAACTTGTTCCACACGCCACGCTTAGTATTGAAGCAAAAAACATGCAGCGCTAGTTGATGAGCTTACGCAAGATTTGTTGGATTGTCTTCGCGATTTTAATCGTTGATCAAGCACTTAAAATATACATCAAGCTAAGCTATCCGCTTACCACCTACGGAGCAGCCCCGCTTGTAGATTGGGGCTGGTTTCGCCTTTTGTTTATCGAAAATAAGGGTATGGCTTGGGGCGCTAGTCTAAATAATATTTTCCCTTTTTTGTCTGAAGACACAGCAAAATTACTGCTTAGTATTTTTCGTATTCTTGCCGTTACGGCGATTGGCATCTGGCTAAAACGAGCAGTAGAGCAACAATTGCCCAAACGACAGTTGGTTGCCGTAGCCTTTATTTTTGCAGGTGCTTTAGGTAACATTATTGACTCTATCTTTTATGGTGTTCTTTTTTCGGACAGTATAGGGCAGATTGCCACATTTTTGCCTGAGGGTGGCGGCTATGCGCCACTCATGTTTGGCCATGTTGTTGATATGTTTCAGTTTCCGATGTTTACTTGGACTTGGCCCGAATGGCTTCCTTTTGTAGGCGGAGATAGCTTTACTTTTTTTGAACCTGTATTTAATCTGGCAGATAGCGCAATTAGTATAGGAGTTTTTTTGTTGCTGTTTCGTCGGCTAAAAGCCACTACCTAAAAAAATGCACGTGCTTGGGCGTAACGACGACATCCAAGGACACATCGGTGCTTAAGGTATCTTCAATAGGTTCAACGGGATCAAAAAAACAAACGCCAATGGTTTTTACTTGCTTGGCACAACGTGCCAAAAAGCGATCGTAATAACCCTTTCCATAGCCAACACGTTGTCCAGAAGTATCAAAACACAAGAGCGGAACAACAACAACGGCTATCGTTTTCGGATCAATAAATGCAGTGCTTTTTGGTTCCAAAATACCCCATTTATTTGTTGTTAGCAGCATGTCTTTATTCCACATTACGGCTTCCATGTGTCCACGGGCATCAATAATCTTTGGCACACAAATGTGTTGGTTTTCAAAACATTCAAACCAGTGTTGCATGGGCAATTCACGCTGTACGGGATGGTCAACATAGAGCATCAACAGCCCGTCTGGCACAAGGTTTTGCACAAGAACCTCCTTGAGGATTTGAGCACTTGCATCCGCCAATTCCTGTTGGGGAATTGCTTGGCGTTTTGCCCGAAATTCTTGGCGTAATGCTTGCTTTTTGGCCATGTATAAATATAGCCATTCCCGATGAAGTTTTTGTATTTTAGTGACATGACACAAGAAGTGCTAAAACGACAAGTCTCTTCACTGCCACATGCGCCTGGTGTGTATCAATACTACAACGAAGCAGGGGAAATTATCTATGTCGGGAAAGCAAAAGACCTAAAAAAGCGGGTGTCTTCTTATTTTAGAAAACAAGTGGATTCGCGAAAGACCCGAAACCTTGTTGATGCCATTCACAGCCTAAAGCACATTGTGGTGCCCACCGAATCGGATGCGCTAATTTTGGAAAACACACTAATAAAAGAACACCAACCGAAATACAATATTTTATTAAGAGACGACAAAACATACCCGTGGATTTGCATTAAAAAAGAGCGCTTTCCCAGGGTTTTTGCCACCAGAAAAGTCGTTCATGACGGATCGGAATATTTTGGCCCGTTTACCAACGCCAAAACAGTTCGGGTTTTGTTGGGGCTGATTCATGAACTGTATCCCTTACGCAATTGCCATTACGACTTAAGCGCAGCAAACATCGCCAGCGAAAAGTATAAGGTGTGTTTGGAGTATCATATTGGCAATTGCTTGGCACCTTGCGTAGGCAAACAAACCACCACGCATTATGAGGAGGCCATTGGGCATATACGTGCCATTTTGCAGGGCAGATTTAAACAAGTAAACGAAGCCTTTAGGCAAGAGATGCACGCAGCTGCTGAAGCCTTACAGTTTGAACATGCGCAAAAAATCAAATTGAAAATGGAAGCCTTATCAAACTATCAAGCAAAGTCTGCGGTAGTGAGTGCTAAGATAAACGCCGTGGATGTGTGTACCATTGTCAGCGATGAACGGATGGCTTTTGTTAATTTTTTACAACTTGCCTACGGGTCAATTGTGCGTTTTCATAGCATGACGCTGAAGAAAAAATTGGACGAAACAGATGAAGAACTCTTGCGCATTGCGGTGGTTGAGTTGCGCCGAAGGTTTGCCTCTAACTCAAAAGAAATACTGCTCCCTTTTGCCCTCGATTTGGGCGAAGCTGTGCGGGTAACCATACCCCAAAAAGGAGAGAAAAAACAACTGCTAAACTTATCATTGCGCAACGCCAAACAAGCGAGGCTTGAACAGCTCAAACAAATAAAACTCATCGACCCACAGCAGCATAGCGAACGTGTGATGGAACAAATGCAGCGTGATTTACGCCTCTCTGAGCCACCCTTGCACATCGAGTGTTTTGACAACTCTAACATCCAAGGGAGCAATCCTGTGGCAGCATGTGTGGTTTTTCGCCAAGGGAAACCCAGCAAAAAAGAATACCGACACTACGGCATCAAAACCGTTGATGGCCCCGACGATTTTGCCTCCATGGAAGAGGTCGTTTACAGAAGATATAAACGTTTGTTAACCGAAGGCTCGCCCTTGCCTCAACTGGTTGTCATTGATGGTGGTAAAGGGCAGCTAAATGCCGCCCTGAAGAGCTTTGATGTCTTGGGTATTAGGGGCAAAGTGGCGATTTTGGGCATTGCCAAAAGACTGGAAGAACTTTATTTTCCAGAAGATCCCATCCCGTTGTATTTGGACAAGCGCTCCGAGACACTACGCATCGTACAACAACTGCGCAACGAAGCCCACCGCTTTGGCATTCGACTTCACCGCAACAAACGCAGCAAAGGAGCAATCAATTCTGTCTTGGAAAATATACCAGGAATAGGAACAAAAACGACTACAGAATTGCTCAAAAAATTCAAATCTGTTAAACGAGTAAAAGCCTCCTCACAGCAGGAATTAGCAACCGTTTTGGGTCCTGCAAAAGCCAAATTAATCTTCGAATATCTACATCGTGAAACACTTTAGCACCCTCCTTCTTAGTCTTACGTTGTTCCTGGCAAATGCGCAACAAAACAACAACCCAAAAGTTGGACTCATTTTGAGTGGTGGCGGTGCCAAGGGCTTGGCACACGTGGGTGTGTTAAAAGAAATTGAACGTGCTGGCGTGCGCATCGATTATATTGGCGGCACCAGCATGGGTGCCATTGTGGGCGGTTTATACGCTTGCGGTTATTCGGCAAAGCAGCTGGAACAATTACTCAACGACACTAACTTTTACGATTTGGTTAACGACAGGTTTCCTCGTGATCACAAATCATTTTCCGAAAAAGAAGACAGTGAGCGTTATGCGGTTACCTTGCCTGTAATTCAAGGAAAAATCCAATTTCCCTTGTCGCTTTCAAAGGGACAGCGCGCCTTTGATTTTTTGGTACAGCTCACCTACGACCAACGCAATAGCACAGATTTTAGCAAATTGCCCATTCCTTTTTATTGTGTGGCTACCGACATGGACACTGGTGATAGCGTAGTGCTCGACAGCGGCTATTTGCCCTTAGCCATCAACGCCAGTAGTGCGCTACCGACTATTTTTTCACCCGTTAAGATACAAGACAAAACACTGATAGATGGTGGTGTTGCAGACAATTATCCAATAGACGAAATGCTGCAAAAGGGAGTTGATGTTATCATTGGCGTAGATGTACAAGCAACGGTTGATACTTCCGAGCAAGCCAAAACATTTTCTGAAGTGCTCTTGCGCATTAGTGCCTTTCAAACCGCTAAATTAATGGACCCAAAAAAAGCAATAACGGACATTTACATCAAACCTGAAGTCCATGCGTTTAATATGTTGGCTTTTACAGACAAGACACGCATCGTGGAGAAAGGCGAGGCGGTGGCAAAGGAATTATTTCCCCAGCTAAAGCAGCTGGCACAACAACAAACGCCAAGGACGATAACGCCCAAAATAGTGCCGAAAAGCTTTAAGTTAGACCAGATTGATATTGCCCCTACGCCGAATTACAAGGCAAACTATCTACTTGGGAAAATAAACCTAAAAACAGCCAGAGAATATCCGTTTAGCAAACTTGGCGAGGGCATGTCCACGTTGGCAGCAACCCAAAACTTTGATGCCTTTCGCTATACATTGGCAACCCAAAACGGGCAAGAAACGCTCACGCTTAGGCTTGACGAGCCCGAGCACACCACCTTGTTTCGCGCCGGCGTACATTACAATGGATTTATGGGTGCTTCAGCACTAGTGAATATTACCCAAAAACATGCGCTACTTAAAAACGACGAGGCATCCTTGGATCTTATTTTTGGTCAGTATTTTAGGTATGCGTTTTCTTATTTTATTGACAAAGGTCGCTTTTGGAGCATCGGCATGAGTGCTAGCATGGATCACTTTGAAACAGCCGCACCTTTTGTTGTGCGTGCTAACGGTGGCAGCAGCCTGTTCACGGCATCTAGTACGGATGTGATGGTGCAGCATAACACACTCTATGTACAGACCTTATTTCGAGAAAAAGCGGTTTTGGGGGCTGGCATTAAGCACCAAAAAAACAGATTTACCACAAACCTTTATGACAATCTGGCAAAAGACTTTTTGGATGTTGATGATGCCGATTACTACAGCGCGTTGGGGTACTTAAAAATCGACACTCGCGACAACGGTCTATTCCCAAAGAATGGCAGTTTTTTCGATGGCTCGGTAGCCTACTACTTTAGTCAAAAAACAAAAGGATTAACACCTGGTTTTACGCCATTTTTGATCGGCAAAGCCCAAATGGGCGCAGCACTATCGCTAGCACCAAAATGGACGCTAAACCTCAACACCATGGGCGGATTTACCATTGGCGATGTCCTTACGTCAGCGTTTGACTTTTATTTGGGCGGCTATGGCAATGCGCCCTTGCTTAATTATCAATCTTTTGTGGGATTGACACAACAGTATGTTGGCGGCGACAGCTTTGTTAAAGGCGTTGTGGAGTTGGACTATGAATTTGTGCCGCAACACCATGGTCGTTTATTGCTGCACACAGGGATTGTTCAAGATGATATTTTTAATACGGGCGATTGGGCAAAGAAACCCGATTACTTCGGTGTAGCTTTGGCATACGGTTTGGCATCCTTTTTGGGGCCTATCGAATGCACCGCATCCTACAGTCCTCAATATGGGCAGATGGTGTATTATGTGAATTTAGGCTGGCGATTTTAAGATTAGAAAAATGCTTTTACGTACTTTTGCTCGCATGACAATCAACCATTGGTGTTGCGCTTTTTTGCTCTGCACATCGCTGTCGATATTTGCTCAAGACATAGCCTCGGAGCATAAGGGGTTGCACACCGCCAAAGCGCAGCATGCTTTTGGTGATGGCGAGTGGTTTAAATTTCGGATTCATTATGGCATTTTTAATGCGAGTTATGCCACGATTGAACTCACGGAAGAGCTATGGGAAAATCAGCCCGTTTTTCATGCGCGTGGCATTGGACGCACCACAGGCATTGCGCGCTGGTTTTTTAAGGTAGATGATCATTACGAATCTTATTTTACAAAAGATGAAGTACGCCCCCTTTTTTTTGTTCGTAACATCAACGAAGGCGGCTACAAAAAAAACCTCAACATTCGCTTTGACCACCCAAATAAGAAAGCCCATGTTACAGACATACTAAAAAACAAAAAAGGAGTTTTTGACACCGACCCCAACATCCAAGACCTTATTTCTTTTGTGTATTTTTTGCGGAATAAGTTGGATCCTTCTACCATTAAAAGGGGCGATTATGTTTCGGTAAATTTGTTTTTTGATGAAGCAAATTATTTATTTAAGTTTAAATTTTTAGGACCAGAAACTATAGAGACAAAATTTGGCAATATAAAGGCATTAAAGTTTCGCCCTTATGTTCAATCGGGGCGGGTGTTTCGCAGCAGCGAAAGCATTACCCTTTGGGTAAGTGACGACAAAAACAAAATACCATTGCGCATGCAAGCCGACCTTAGAGTAGGAAGCATTACAGCAGACCTAGACGCATTTAAAGGACTTAAAAACCAATTTAACATTGTTGTACCAGATTAAAAACGCTGTTTTTTTTGTGTTTGCTGGATTGTTGCTATCGTGCAACACCACCACAGCAGATTCTGTTAAAGAACCACCACAACCACCAGAACCCGATGTTTATGCTTTTGGGTTTAAGCTCAATGATTACCGTGTGGTTCGGGATACTATACAACAAGGAGATACTTTTGCAGATATTTTTTTAAAAAATGGATTTTCATATCCACAGATTTTTGATATCAACCAAAAAACCCGCAAAACCTTCAATTTTAGAAAAATTCAACCCAAAAAGCCTTATACTTTTTTGTTTGAAAAGGATTCCGTTCACGCGCCCATTGCCTTTATTTATCAACCTTCTTTGCTTGATTATGTGGTTGTTCATTTACAGGATTCTATCCATGCAACAAAACAAACCAAAGAGATTAAGCTACGCACATTTGAAGCACAAGGCGTCATCAACAGCTCGCTTTCCGAAACCTTAGAAGAACAACGCCTAAGCCCGCTGCTCGCCTATGATTTATCGGACATTTATGCTTGGAGCATCGATTTTTTCCGCCTCGAAAAAGGCGACCGATTTAAGGTAATTTATACCCAAAAATATGTCGATGATTCGATATATGTAGGATTAAACCGTATTCATGCCGCCTATTTTGAGCATCGCAATAACCCGTATTATGCCATCGAGTTTGAGTCGGATGCCGAACGCGGGATTACGGAGTTTTTTGATGAAAACGGTAAGAATTTAAGGCGAGCATTTTTGCAAGCACCGGTACAGTTTTCCCGAATTTCGTCTCGGTTCAACATACGAAGGCACATTGCCTATTACGGCCGCACCAAGCCACATTTTGGGACAGACTTTGCCGCCCCAGTCGGCACGCCTATTCGTGCGACTGCTAGCGGCACCGTTGTTGCTGCAAGCTACACTAGAGGCAACGGCAATTATGTTACCCTACGCCACAATGGCAAGTACCAAACCCAATACTTACACATGAAAAAACGCATGGTGCGCAAGGGACAAAAAGTAAAGCAAGGCGATATTATCGGCACCGTCGGGATGACGGGATACACGTCCGGACCGCATGTCTGTTATAGGTTTTGGAAAAACGGCAAACAAGTGGATCCGTTTAAGCAAAAACTTCCCGAAGCAAAGCCGATTAATGCCGAGCTAAAGGCAAAATATATGGTTCATATGCAGCCATTAAAAGAAGACCTAGACTGTATCGAATTTTATCATTCAAATCAAACATTACCCTAATATGTCATTTCCATCAATAAACCCAACGCAAACAACCGCATGGAAGCAATTGGCACAATTGGCCAAATCGCCCGAAACCTTACAGCAGCTATTTGCAGAAGAACCAAAACGGGCAGCACAATTTTCTATTTCTTGGCAGGATTTTTTTGTGGACTACTCCAAGAACCATATAAACACGACCGTTATGGACGCCTTACTTGATTTGGCAAAAGAAGTAAAACTAGAACAGGCACGAGCGGCTTATTTTGTCGGTGCGCCGATTAACAAAACAGAAGAGCGTTCGGTTTTGCATACGGCTCTACGCGCCAATAAGCAAGCGGATATTCGTGTTGCGGGGCATAATGTAGTTCCAGAAGTTTATGCTGTGCGTCAGCAAATCAAAGACTTCTGTACGTCCGTGATTCACGGCAGCCTTACGGGTGCTACAGGGCAGCCATTTACCGATGTGGTCAATATCGGCATTGGCGGCTCTGACTTAGGGCCAGCGATGATTACAGAAGCCTTGGCGTACTACAAAAATCACTTGAACGTACACTTTATGTCGAACGTAGATGGCGATCATGTGATGGAGGTGCTCAAAAAAGTAAATCCCGCCACAACCCTTTTTGTGGTGGTGTCCAAAACCTTTAGTACACAAGAAACACTTTCCAATGCGACCACAGCAAAAAATTGGTTGGTTGATGCCTTGGGCGAATCTGCGGTAGGCAAGCACTTTGTGGCCGTTTCAACTAATGTTACTGCCATTGAAGCATTTGGCATAGATGCTAAAAAGGTGTTCCCGATGAATGATTGGGTGGGCGGTCGTTTTTCGTTGTGGAGTGCAGTAGGGCTGTCAATTGCTCTTGCCGTTGGCCCTGAGAACTTTGAGACGTTATTGGACGGAGCGCATCAGATGGATGCGCACTTTGCACAAACACCATTAGACCAAAACATACCTGTTGTACTTGCCCTACTAACCGTTTGGTACAATAGCTTTTTGGGCGCACAGTCCGAAGCGATTATTCCATACACGCAATATTTGCATCGCCTGCCGGCTTATTTGCAGCAAGGCATTATGGAAAGTAACGGCAAGTCTGTTGATCGAAACGGCAACCACATCGGCTACCAAACTGGGAATATCATATGGGGCGAGCCTGGAACCAATGCGCAGCACGCTTTTTTCCAGTTGATGCACCAAGGCACCAAGCTGATACCTGCACATTTTATTGGGTATGTTTCGCCACTACACGGCAACCAAGCGCATCACGACAAGCTCATGGCAAACTTTTTTGCCCAAACCGAAGCCTTGATGAATGGCAAAACGGAAGCTCAAGTTCGTGAGGAGTTGATCGAAAAAGGAATGGACAAAGCAACCTTAGAGGCATTGGTGCCGTTTAAAATATTTCTTGGCAACAAACCAAGCACCACCTTGTTATTAGACAAGTTGACACCCAAATCTTTAGGCGCTTTGGTGGCGATGTACGAGCACAAAATTTTTGTAGAAGGAATAGTGTGGAATATTTTTAGTTATGACCAGTGGGGCGTGGAGTTGGGCAAACAACTGGCAAACGATATTTTGGAAGATTTTACGTTGACCAACATAAAACACCACGACAGCTCAACAAGCCAACTTCTTGAACGCTACAAAAGTTAATAAAATGTTAAAATTGTTTAGCATTAGTTTAATGTAAGGTTTGTTTTTCTTTTCGATATTTGGGTAGTTAAAATCTAATAAATGAAACAAATAATCACATTCGTTACCGTTTTGCTCACTAGCCTTACAGTTTATGGGCAGAACCAAGTATCAGGAACAGTAGTTGATGCAGAAAGTGGTCAACCCTTACCAGGAGCAACTGTCGTTGTTAAGGGAACCTCATCAGGTGTCACTACTGATTTTGACGGGAAATTTTCCGTAAATGCTGCATCATCAGCAACACTAATCATCTCTTATCTTGGCTATAATACAGAAGAAGTGTCTGTGGCTGGCAGTGGAGATTTGGGCATGATATCATTGACAGCCTCTGCTCAAGAATTGCAAGGCGTAATGGTTATCGCGGCGGTTGCCATTGATCGTAAAGCACCCGTAGCTGTTTCAACAATTAAAGCAGCAACGATAGAAACCAAATTAGGATCACAAGAATTTCCAGAAGTGTTGAAATCAACACCTGGAGTTTATGCGACAAAATCAGGAGGTGGTTTTGGAGACGGCCGAATCAACTTAAGAGGATTTAACTCAGAAAATGTTGCGGTTTTAATTAATGGTGTTCCTGTAAA
>JAURDG010000177.1 GCA_030828025.1 Flavobacteriaceae bacterium
AGCTCACTATGAGGAAGGTAAGGAACGACTTCGGACGATATGTATAATATCTTTTTTTCTTTCATTGGGCAAAGCCGCATTAAACACTAGAGAATGCAAAATTACTAAAAATTTAGACGACTTTTGTAACGCTATTAACTGTATAACAGCATTTATGCCATTATTCCGTACCCGCTCCGAGATAAGCAACGTGCGTACTAGCCAAGAGCATCACAGTGTTGGTTTAGTGCCTACTATGGGTGCTTTGCATCAAGGTCATCTGGCACTTATCCGCGAAGCGCATGCCCAAAACGAGCATGTATGGGTTACCATTTTTGTCAATCCTACACAGTTTAATAACAACGACGACTTGGCAAAATACCCCAATATGTTGGCTGACGATATAAAGGCCATAGAAGAAATAGATGCCAACATCCATATTTTTGCGCCTGCGGTAACAGAAATGTATCCTGATGAATTAATTGCCAAAAAACATGAATTTCATGGCTTCGATAAGCTGATGGAAGGGCTTGATCGCCCAGGACATTTTGATGGCGTGATAACCATTGTCAAAAAAATATTTGAGCTCCTAAGACCCAGTCGCGCGTATTTTGGAGAGAAAGATTTTCAGCAATTACAAATCATCAAAAACTGGGTCAACACAGAACATGTTCCCACTCTAATTGTGCCCTATCCTATCATTCGTGAGGCAAACGGACTTGCCATGAGTTCGCGCAACGAACGCCTATCCAAAGAAGCTCGGGCAGCAGCTGGGTTTATATATCGGGCATTACTTCAAAGTAAAAGCAACTGCCAAACTACGACAGAAATCGAGCGGTGTATCCATGATGCTTTTGCTAAACATCCAGATTTTAAACTACTCTATGTGCATTGCCTTGAAGAAGAGGACTTTAAAAAAGTAGAACACTTGGCGGACGCAAAAAAACCACGCCTGTTTGTTGCGACGGCCATTGAAGGTGTAAGGCTTATTGATAATATAGCATTAAAATAAGTACATTTGCCCCATGACAATTGAGGTGTTAAAATCGAAGATTCACCGTGTAACGGTAACAGGTGCTGAGCTCAACTACATTGGCAGCATTACGATAGACCGAACACTAATGGAAGCAGCCAACATAGTGGCTGGTGAGAAAGTGCAAGTGGTAAACGTAAATAACGGAGCACGACTAGAAACCTATGTGATTGAGGGTGTTGCTAACTCTGGCGAAATTACGCTTAATGGGCCTGCTGCCCGAAAAGTACAAAAAGGCGATATCGTCATCATCATTAGCTATGCGCAAATGACTGTTGATGAAGCAAAAACTTATCGCCCAACACTGATTTTCCCCGACACTTTGACCAATTCACTAGCCTAATTTTCATGTCCAAATTTTTAAAGCTGCTCAAAAATGTAATTCCATTGGGTTTGGGTTTGTATTTGGTTTATTATTCTTTTGAAAATACAACCGAGGAAGCTCGAGTACAAATAATTACGGCCATTAAACAAGCAGATTTGTGGTTTGTTTTTTTGTCCTTGGTTTTTGGCGCATTGAGTCATCTTTCTAGAGCGCATAGGTGGTATTATTTGCTTAGCCCACTTGGATATCGTCCGTCTTTTGTTATGCGCACGCTTACTGTGATGATTTCATACTTTTCAAACTTAGGCATCCCACGATCTGGAGAAGTGCTCCGTGCAACGGCTTTGACAACCTACGCAGGCGTTCCTTTTGAAAAAAGCTTTGGCACCATTGTTACCGAGCGCATCATTGACCTCGTGTTGCTCTTTTCGCTAATTGGATTGGGGTTTGTGTTGCAAGGACCTTTGTTACTCGAAGCTATTGGCAACCCAACACTTAAGCTCAATAGCTTTTTTTGGCTGTTGCTTGCACTCGCTTTATTGCTTGCCGGAATAGGTTTCCTTAGGCGATCCCAACACCCAATTGCGCTTAAAATACTTCATTTTATTAGTGGCCTTTGGCAAGGCTTACTTTCTATCAAAAAATTAGAAAAAAAGGGGCTGTTTCTTGGACATACGCTTTTTATTTGGATGATGTATTTGCTCATGTTTTGGGTAATGACGTTCGCCATTCCTCAAACTTCCACAATTTCTTTTTCTGCAATGCTGCTTGCGTTTATCGCTGGTGGATTTGCCATGACCGCTACCAATGGTGGTATTGGCCTGTATCCAATTGCCGTGGCAGCTGTACTGCAAACATTTGACATCCCCTACCCTCAAGCACTTGCCTTTGGATGGCTTATGTGGACGACACAAACAGCCATGGTCGTTCTTTTTGGGAGCATCTCTTTTTTATTGCTTCCTATTTTGTCCAAAAAATAATGGTTAGCTTCGCTTTATGGCAAAAGTGAAAAAAGCTTTTTTCTGTACCAACTGTGGCACAAAGCATACCCAATGGCAAGGACAATGCAGTTCGTGTAAGAAATGGAATACCCTTGAGGAAGAAATTTTAGAAAAGCCCAAAGCGACAGCCACCTGGCAGGACGCTTCTACTGTTCAAAAACCAAAGCCTGTGCGTATTCAAGATGTCGCCGTTGATGCCATTGTCCGCATGTCTTCTGGTGATGTGGAGCTCGACCGCGTGTTGGGTGGAGGTATTGTTCCAGGGTCTATCGTACTGGTTGGTGGAGAGCCCGGAATTGGAAAATCAACCTTGTTGTTGCAAGTAGCCCTTGCTGTGAGCGGTACGGTGGTCTATGTTTCGGGAGAGGAAAGCGAACAACAAATCAAATTGCGAAGCGCACGTGTCACCAAGGAATCAAGCGAGTGTTTTTTATTGACCGAAACCAACACCCAATCGCTCTTACACCATTTAGGTGCGTTAAAACCCGCTCTGGTGGTTATCGACTCTATCCAAACCTTGCATTCCGATTTGCTAGACAGTACTGCAGGGAGTGTTCCGCAAATACGGAGCTGTACAGCTGAACTGATTCAATTTGCTAAAAACACCCTAACACCTGTTTTTTTGGTTGGTCATATCACCAAAGACGGGGCTATTGCGGGACCCAAAGTTTTGGAGCATATGGTGGATACCGTACTCCATTTTGAAGGCGACCGCAATCATGTGTATCGCATTTTGCGCGCACATAAAAACCGTTTTGGCACCACTGCCGAATTAGGTATTTATACCATGGCGCAAGAAGGGCTTTTGGGCGTTTCTAATCCAAGTGCTTTGCTTATCTCAAG